>CAIWUD010000510.1 GCA_903915775.1 uncultured Chloroflexota bacterium
ATACCAAGATCAGCTCCATGAGTTCGCACTGCAACCATCAACTGCTGTAGATTCTCTACCTTGAGTGGGTCAGGATGGTGATTGGGAAAAGTACCATCAGGCTCAATGAAGAGGGGTACCACCTCAAGCCCAAGGGCCCGGTAGAGGGCGAGGGCGAGCGGTCCGGCCACACCGTTACCGCCATCAAGGACCACCTTGGGGCGACGATGAGGGAAGGTGATCAGCTTGGTGACGCTAGCGATATAGTCGGCGCTCACGTCGTGTTGGGTCACATGCCCAACTCCCTCTGCGAAGCTCTGAGCCAACGCGATCTGGCCCAACTCCTGAATTAACGCCGCTGGTGCCGGTTCGCTGCCATAGGCGGGGTGGCTCAGGCGCAGTTTGAGCCCGTTGAACTCGGGTGGATTGTGGCTCGCGGTGATGATGGCTCCGGCATCGGCACCAAGTTGCTCGACGGCGAAGTACATGACGGGAGTGGCTGCCTCTCCGATGTCGATCACGCGACAACCACTCTTCCGTAAGCCCTCAATGAGCGCTATCTGGAAGCCGGGCGAACTGAGTCGTGCATCACGGGCAACGACGATGGACTCTCTACCACGCCCACGCAACATCGTACCAACCGCCTGGCCCAGCCGTGTGTAGAGTGCATCGTCCAGGTCGATGCCAACAATCCCACGAATATCGTAGGCACGAAAAATCGCCGAGTTGAGGGGTAGGCCCATGGCAGGCTCCTTGGGCGAAGGTTGCCGTCAGATCGTAGCGTAAAGGGTTCGTTCCGTCAAGAAGCATGGGGCGCAGCCCAAACCAACCGGTTCGCTGACATCGTGAACGACAGGTGTCGCACGCTGCAGCCCGGTCTGGTCGACTGTCAGATCCCGCTTGTGATCAGCGGGGCAGCAGTCATAGCCCAGCGAGGGGATTGGGGGCTTGGCCCCCTCACCCCCCTGCGGCAAATTTGGTTTCGAACCTTCTGGCACGTTCCAACTTCGGATGCACCAATGGTACAATCTGGTGTTCCACGACTAGGGTCCAGTGTGAAGGACTTTGCCCTCCACATCTCCCACAAGGTGGTTCACGCTGGTTGGAAACACACTCCCCTAGCGACCCTGGCGTCGGCTGATCTCCTTGAGGCGGGCGACCTGCAGACGTGCCATCTCTTTGCGCAGTTTTGCTTCTGCCAGTTCCATGTCGCGCTCGGATTGTGCAGCGGCACGCCCCTCTTCGGCAAGGCGCACGGCCTGTTGGGCACGTGCCTCGTCGATCTCGTCGGCACGCTCAACGGTATCGGCCAGGATGGTAATTTTGGTCGGCAGAACCTCCATGAAGCCGCCTGAGACGGCAAAGGGGGTTCGCACTCCATCCTTCACAATATCAAGCTCACCCGAGGTGAGAATCGTTAGGAGTGGAGCGTGGCGCGGCAGAATGCCGACGCGGCCATCCCGCGTCGGCGCACTGACTAGATCGACATCGTCAGCGAAGATCTCGCGTTCAGCAGTGACGATCTTGAGATGAATCGGCATATACTACGCCTTCTGGCTTGCATTGAAGGTTGCCACCACCTCGTCGAAGTCGCCCTGCATGTAGAAGAACGACTCTGGGATCTGATCGCCTTCACCATTAAGCACCCGTCGGAAGCTCTCGACCGTCTTCTTCACCGGCACATACTTTCCGGGACGACCGGTAAACTGCTGGGCAACGGTAAAGGGCTGCGAGAAGAAGAGCTCAATTTTGCGTGCCCGTGACACGGTCAGCTTATCATCATCGCCCAACTCCTCCATACCGAGAATGGCGATAATGTCCTTGAGATCCTTATAGCGCTGCAAGACACGCTTGACGTCCTGGGCCACGCGGTAGTGCTCATCGCCAACCACGTTGGGGTCGAGAATGCGACTGGTCGAAGCCAGGGGATCGACTGCAGGGAAGATGGCACGCTCAGCAATGCTGCGCTCGAGCGAGATGGTTGCATCGAGGTGGGCAAACACCGTTGCCGGGGCCGGGTCGGTATAGTCGTCGGCTGGCACGTAGACCGCCTGCATCGACGTAATTGAACCCTTCTTCGTCGAGGTAATGCGCTCCTGCAGTTCACCCATCTCGGTGCTCAGGGTTGGCTGGTACCCTACCTGCGAGGGCATACGTCCGAGGAGAGAAGAAACTTCGGAGCCAGCCTGCACAAAACGGAAGATATTATCGACGAAGAGGAGGATGTCACGCCCCTCATCGCGGAAATACTCAGCCATGGTCAGGGCGGTCAGGCCAACGCGCAGACGTGCGCCCGGCGGTTCGTTCATCTGGCCGAAGACCATCACCGTCTTGTCGAAGACGGTCGACTGCTCATCGATCCTCGCCTCACGCATCTCAGAGATCAGGTCATTCCCCTCACGGGAGCGCTCGCCCACCCCAGCGAAGACCGAGTAGCCCGACTGCTCCTTCGCGATGTTGGCAATCAGCTCTTGAATAACCACTGTCTTACCCACACCAGCGCCACCGAAGATGGCCGTCTTCCCACCACGGGTGAAGGGAGCGACCAGGTCAATCACCTTGATCCCGGTCTCAAACACCTGCGCTTCAGTGCTCTGCTCCTCAAACGATGGTGGGGGGCGATGGATCGGACGCCGCTCTACATCAGCGCTCACCGCAGCAGCACCATCAATAGGCGTACCGAGGACGCTGAACACCCGACCAAGGGTAGCAGGACCAACCGGTACCGAGATGGGCCTACCCGTATCGTGGACCGGTACACCGCGCTGCAGGCCATCGGTAGTTCCCATGGCCACCGCCTTGACGAGGCCATCGCCAAGCTGCTGTTGTACCTCACAGATAAGCGGATCAGCACCCTCGATCGGGATCTCGAGGGCGTTGTAAATCTCAGGAATATGACCCTGGAAGCGGCAGGTTACCACCACACCGATAATCTCGAGCACGGTGCCCTGAGCTTTCGTAGTGTTCGTCATCGTATTCTCTCCACAGTGTGGCTGATCATCTTGTAAGGATGTTTCAGTATCAGCTCGTTACGCCTGACCATCTTCTGCCGCTGCCCACGGATCGGAGCAGGGGTGTTGTGGAGGATTTGGTTCTCCACACCGCCCCCAAGCGTGTCAGGTTCGTCAGAAACACGCCCTACCCATCGGACAGGGCAGCCGCACCTGAAGAGATCTCGCTGACCTCTTTGGTAATCGCTGCCTGACGGGCTTTATTGAAGCTCAAGGTCAACTCGCGTGCGAGATCCTTTGCACTCTTCGTCGCATTACGCATTGCAACCATTTGCGCCGAGTAGAAGCTGGCGATCGACTCGAGAATCGCCTGGTAGATCTGTGTTTCGACGTACCGTGGCAGCAACTCAGCGAGCAACTCTTCCTGGTCAGGTTCGTAGGTGAAATCGAGGCGACTACTCCCACTCTCTGCTGGTGCCTCCACAGGAATCAGCTTCTTCAGCTGAGGGCGCTGGACGAGCGTGTTGACAAACTCGCTGTAGACCAGATAGACCTCGCTGTACTCACCAGACCCCACTCGACTGAGTGCGGCCGTTGCCACCCCAAGGATTCGATCGAGCTTTGGGGTGTCACCCAGACGAATAGCCTCAGCCTTCAGGTTCTGGCCGCTGCGAGCCAGGAAGTCACGGCCTTTTTTACCATAAGCGTAGGTGTCCACCGTGCGACCCAGCTCCTGCTGCTCGATGATAAAGCGTCCGACGCGACGCAGAACGTTCGAACTCAGGCTCCCGGCCAGACCACGGTCGGGGGTTACCACAATGAGCGCCACCCGCCCGGTATCGGGCTTTACTTCGAGCAGGGTGCCCTTACGGGCCGCACCCACCACACGACTGTTCAAGTCGCCAATCAAATCGCGCATGCTATCAGCATAAGGACGGGTAGCCAGCACATTGCGCTGGGCTCGCCGCATCTTCGAGGCTGCGACCATCTCCATGGCCCGTGTGATCTGGCCGACATTCTTGACTGAGCGGATGCGCCGTTTTATTTCGCGGCTACTCGCCATCACAGCACCTTCCAGGGCGGAGGGGCGGGGAGGGTTATCTCCCCACCTCTTCTGTCCTAGCTATAGTTGCTCGTTGCCTTAAACTCTCTGATTGCCGCCACCAGCGCACTCTTTACCTCATCGGAGGGAAACTTGCGGTCGAGGCGGTTATCACGGATGAGGGTACGGACCTCAGGGTGTGCCGTCTTGAGGAACTCCAGGAAGTCATCACGCCAGCGCGTGACCTGAGCCACTGGAACATCCTCCAAGTAGTTGTTATTCGCAGCGTAGAGGATAGCCACCTGATCCTCGACCGGCAGCGGGTTATACTGTGGCTGCTTGAGCAGTTCCTGGAGGCGCTGACCGCGGTCGATCTGCGCCTTGGTAGTCGCATCAAGATCCGAGGCAAACTGGGCAAATGCGGCTAGATCACGGAACTGGGCTAGTTCACCCTTCAGCTTGCCAGCCACTGAACGCATCGCTCGTGTCTGAGCTGAGGAGCCCACACGACTGACCGAAATACCGACGTTGAGCGCAGGGCGCTGGCCGGCATTGAAGAGGTCGGCCTCGAGATAGATCTGACCATCGGTGATAGAGATGACATTCGTGGGAATGTAGGCAGAGACGTCATTTGCCTGCGTTTCGATGACTGGCAGTGCTGTCAGCGAACCACCGCCATAGTTGGCGTTTAGGCGGGCAGCGCGCTCGAGCAGGCGCGAGTGGAGGTAGAAGACGTCGCCCGGATAGGCTTCGCGGCCCGGTGGACGGCGCAGGAGCAGGGAGACCTGGCGATAGGCTACGGCATGCTTCGAGAGGTCGTCGTAGACGATCAGCGCATCTCTGATGGTCTGACCGTTGAGCGTCACGCCGTTCTCCATGATCTCCTCACCCATCGCGCAACCGGCGTAGGGGGCGATATACTGGAGTGCAGCCGACTCGGAGGCTGATGCCGAAACGACGATCGTATACTCAAGGGCGCCATACTTCTCAAGCGTGCCCACCACCTGGGCAATCTGGGCACGGCGCTGGCCAATGCCGACATAGATGCAGACCATCCCCTGACCCTTCTGGTTGAGGATGGTGTCGATCGCGACAGCCGTCTTGCCAGTCTGACGGTCGCCGATGATCAACTCACGCTGACCGCGACCAATCGGAATGAGTGCATCGATCGCCACGACACCTGTCTGCACCGGGGTATCGACCGACTGACGGGTGATCACGCCGGGGGCGATACGCTCCACCTCCCGATACCCGCTCGCAGTGATTGGCCCTTTACCATCGAGGGGTTGCCCCAGCGGGTTGACCACCCGGCCCAGGAGCCCCTGGCCAACCGGAACCGAGATAACCCGTCCGGTTGAGGTAACCATATCCCCCTCCTCGATCGACTCATAGTCGCCGAGGATGATAGCACCAACATTATCCTCTTCAAGGTTGAGGGCGTAGCCAAAGATCGACTCCGCACGTCCAGCCTTGGGTGGAAACTCAATCAACTCCGCAGCGCGCACCTGGTCAAGACCCTCAATACGGGCCACACCATCGCCGACCGAGGCGACGGTGCCAACGTTAACCTGTCGCGGCTGAAAGGTAACCCCGGCCGTAATACCCTGCTTGAGCCGGGAGAGCAGCTCGTCAGTGATTGTCATCGCTATTGCTCCGAATAAGACTCATGCAGGGCGGTGCACGCGGAACCCCACGAGGAGCGTCTCCATGCGCACCCTGCCTGCAGCCGTAGTGGTGAAGGATGCCTAGCTCGCGAGCATATTGCGCTGTACCGCGCTCAAGCGCGAGCGTAAGCTATTATCGAGCACCTGATCACCCACACGGATGATCAACCCTCCGATGAGTGACGGATCGACGCTGAAGCCGACTGCCACCGCACCGTAGCGCTTCTGGAGATCGGCACTAATCGTCGCCTGCTGAGTCGCACTGAGATCAACTGCGCTGATCACCCGAGCATCGAGCGCCTGCGCAGCTGCGCTACTGGCGTAGGCAGCAAAGGCTGTAACTACCTCATCAGCCTGGTCGAGCAGACCCTCTTTCGCCAGTCCGAGGAGAAAGTTGCGTACCTGGGGCAACGTACCGGTAGGTAGCGCTGCCTCGACACGGGCGGTGAGTTCATCGCCGGTAGTCCCGGACAGTTTCGACACCGCATCACGGAGTTGGGTGAGGGCGGCGCCCATCAACGCATCGTAGAGCGTTCCCGCAATCGCCCTGGCATCAGTTGTGGCCATATGCTTCTCAGTTTAGTTACGACGGTCGAGAGCGGACAAGGACTCTGCTATCAGCGTATCGTGCCCACTCGCCTTGAGCTCAGCGCCAAGCACCTGGCTAGCCGTGAGCGTGATCAACTGGGCGATCTGATCCTTTGCCTCGCGCAGCAGCGTATCACGCTCCTGGAGGGTTGAGACACGGGCTTCTTCACGAACCCTGTCGGCATCACGACGGGCCTGGGCCAGAATCTCAACCTCTTGGGATTTGGCACGCTCTTGGGCTTGGGCAACAATCGACGCGGCCTCTTGGCGTGCTTTCGCGATCTCAGCGTCATAGTCACGCTTAGCGTTCGCGAGCTGCAACTTGACCTGCTCTGCGTCCTTGAGGCTCTGCTCAATGCGCTGCTGGCGCTCGGCCAGCATTGCTAGGATGCGCTTGTAGAGCAGGGCGTAGAGGATAATCATCAACATCAGGAAGTTGATGATCTGGTAAATGAGCTTGGGCAGATTTAGTCCCAATGCTTCCATAGTAACTTCCCCCTACCCACACTACAGAACGCCGAAGCCGATCAAGAAGGCGATGACCAGACCGAAGATGGCAAGTGCCTCAGCGAACACGATGCCGATGAACATGGTTGTGGTGAGCGAGCCCTGGGCCTCCGGGTTGCGTCCCATGGCCTGCAGCGCACCCGAGACGACCAGACCGATGCCAACACCAGGTCCGATTGCAGCCAGACCGAAGGCGAGGGCGGTGGCGAGCAGGCGAGCAGCCTCTGCGTCCATTACGTGTCTACTCCTGAGCTATGCGGCGATTCTACAGTTTACAACAACGTGCTAGGGTGTCGTTAGTGGTGTGCGCCCTCAGCATGACTGTGGTCGTCACCGTGGTGCTCGGTCGCGAGCCCGATGAACGCGATCGTGAGCACCGAGAAGATAAAGGCCTGCATGAAGCCAACAAAGACTTCGAAGAGGTAGAAGGGTAGCGGTAGGGCGATGGGTAGCAGGAAGATCATCACGATCAGCAGCACTTCGCCAGCAAAGACGTTGCCAAAGAGACGGAACATAAAGGCCGGGATACGCGCGATCTCTGAGATGAACTCAAAGAGACCGACAATGATGCTGATCGGCCCCCCCTTGAAGTTGAAGAACTTACCCAGGTAGCCCAGGCCCAACGCACGGAAGCCAAAGTATTCGACCGTCACAAAAGCGACTAGGGCGAGGGCAAGGGTGAGGTTAAGGTCGGCCGTCGGGGCGCGGAAGAGTTCCAACAGATGCTCACCTGGCTCACAGCCCAGATATTTGCTCTTCCCCTCTTCCGCTGCAAGGGGGAACTGAACCGGCAGCAAGCCGAGGTAGGGATCCTTGAGGTTGATGGCGAGCGCCCCTTGGCTACTGTGCTCCTCGTGGGTACAGAAGCCGATGGAGCCAAACCCAGGCAGCATCCCTGCCCAGTTCGACAAGATCACCATCAGGAAGATCGTTGCAAGCACCGGGAATGCTGCTGGGGTCCACTTCTTGTTGATCGAACAGAAGAAGTTGAACATCGACTCGATCACCAACTCCATGGCATTCTGCAGCCCGCGCGGTACGAGTTGCATGTTGCGCGTGGCGAAGAATGCCAGCAGAATCAGGATGAGATCGACGACCAGGAGCACCATGAACGAGTTGGTAAAGTTTGGCAGACCAGGGAGATCATCAGCTCGCACCGTCACTACCGGCGAGCCCATGGGGAAGATCAGGCGCGCAATGATACCTACAGCAATGGCGCCAACCACGATAAGGATGATGCGATTTCGTGACGACAACAGATTCCTCCTCGCCATTTCGGCCTGCCCCCTCGTGGGTTCCCTGCCATGGGCACGGCCATTCCCGTTCTCTACTGCTGGTTGGGAGCTCTGGGAAAGCGATCTGACACCCAGAATCCCACCCAACACTTCTAGGCTTCGTTCATTCTTTCACAAGTAATAGTACCGCACTACGGCAATTTCCGCAAGCGCCACTCACGAGTTTCGTGCCAGTCGATGACCGGCGCGAGTATACCATACTCTTTTTCGAGCGGCAAACGTGGGTGGATGGGTGGGTGTTCACGATCGGGGTACGCCAACGGGAGGGCAACCACAGGGGGTTGCCCATACGGAGGGGGCCACGAGGGCGGGACGCCCTCGCTCCGGGAGCAGTGAGGGGGCCACGAGGGCGGGACGCCCTCGCTCCGGGAGCAGTGAGGGGGCCACGAGGGCGGGACGCCCTCGCTCCGGGAGCAGTGTCACGAGGGCGGG
>CAIWUD010000511.1 GCA_903915775.1 uncultured Chloroflexota bacterium
AGCCGCGTACCTGGCATACGGGAGGCGTGGAGGGCGAAGCCCTCCACAAAAAAACCAACCCAGCCCCGGTGCCGCCAGCATGCCGCGTCGGCGCAGCCGACATTGAACCACACTCTAGAACTAATCTTTGAAGATGATAGTCTATCGCAATTATTGACAGAACGCCAAACGAGTGATAGGCTGAAGGGCAGGAGTTTGCCCCAGCGGCATGCTCCGTCACTTGCATCACGGTCTAAGAAGGTCCCATGTTCAACATACCCTACGGTGGCCGATCACACGTCGCACCCATTCCGGGCGAACCTGCCCTTGCCGTCGATCGCCTTGTGGTAGGCTACCCCGGTCTGAGCGAGCCAATCCTACGCACGGTCAGTCTCAGCCTTCCTGGTGGCGTACGTGCTGCCCTCGTGGGAGCCAATGGATCAGGCAAATCGACCCTGCTCAAAGCGGTAGCTGGTCTACTCCCGGTGCAGAGTGGTCAGATCCGCATCTACGGCCAACCAGTTGGTGCCTGCCACCATCGGGTCGCCTACCTACCCCCAGCGGGGCGACGTGGACTGGCGCTTCCCCATCACGGTTGAGCGCATGGTACTGGCGGGGCGCTACGCCCATCTAGGTTGGCTACGGCTCCCGGGCCCAGTTGATCTCGCCCATGTCGCCACCGTGCTCCGCCAGCTAGGGCTCACGGATCTTGCCAAGCGCCAGATCGGTCAACTTTCGGGCGGACAGCAGCAGCGGGCGCTCCTTGCCCGTGCCCTCGTGCAAGAAGCCGACCTCTTGCTACTAGACGAACCGCTCAGCGCCGTTGATAGTACGAGTCGTACGATCATTGCCGAGGTGCTCAATGATCTCGCACGTCGGGGCAAAACCGCCCTCGTTGCGACCCACCATGTCGATCGGCTGACCGAGGAGTACGACACGGTCTCCGTGCTGCACGATGGGCTGATCAACTGCGTTCAGCCGCTCCCGACGGTGGAGGAGCGCCTGCAGACACCCCGCATCCCGCAACCGCTAGCAGGACTCACGCCATGATCGAATGGCTCCTCGAGCCGCTCAGTTTCGGCTTCATGCGCACCGGCCTAGCTGCAGCAGTGCTGGTTGGCGTCACGTGTGCCGTCCTGGGCACCTACGTCGTTCTACGGCGCATGGCCTTCATCGGTGATGCCCTGGCCCATACCGTACTCCCCGGCCTAGTCGTCGCCTACTTGAATAGCTGGAACCTCTTTGGCGGAGCACTCGTCGCAGGGCTGCTCACCGCCCTTGGGATCGGCCTCGTCTCACGGCGCAACACCGTGCGCGAGGATACGGCTATTGGTGTCCTCTTCACCGCCATGTTCGCCCTAGGCATCCTCCTCATGAGCCAGGCGCGCTCCTTCCGTGATCTGAGCCACATGCTCTTCGGCAATATCCTGGGGGTACGCACCCTCGATCTGCTGCTGATCGTCGCGGTCGCCCTGCTCGTGCTCACCACCCTCTGGCTCCTGCACAAAGAGTTGGAGCTCACGAGCTACGATCCCGCCTACGCCGAAGTGATCGGCTTGCGAGCGGATCGGCTACGGCTCATTCTCCTCATTCTCCTCGCTCTGACCGTTGTAACCTGCATTCAGGTGGTGGGTGTCGTCCTCACCTCAGCACTCCTCGTCACCCCGGCTGCAGCGGCAGCGCTCCTCACCAATCGCCTCCCCCGCATGATGCTCCTGGCCGCCCTTATCGCCGTGATCTCCGCCACCGTCGGCCTCTACGCCTCCTACTATGCCAACGTTGCCTCGGGCGCAGCGATCGTCCTTGCCTGTACGGCCTGCTTCGCTTGTGCCTGGAGTATCTACGCCCTGCGCAACCGCACAGGGTGACCGTTTGGGGAGAGGGGTGGAGAGCTGTACCCTCCACGCAATCCTTCAACCCCACAGCGGGAAGCGGCGACAAACGGTCAAGGGCAAAGCGTTGACTCTGAAACAGCCCGAACCCCGAGGAGAACAAACCATGCG
>CAIWUD010000512.1 GCA_903915775.1 uncultured Chloroflexota bacterium
AGGGATAACTGGTCAGGGTGCAGGTAGGCAGGCTCATCCCAGCCCGCAATGGTTGCCCGCAGCAGCTCACCCTGGTCGGCCAGTTTGGCCAGTGTAGCAGCGACCCCCTGTTTTGACAGTCTGAAGTAGTCGGCAACCCAACGTGCCAGTGTGACCCCCAGGGCGCGTACGCTGGTGAGCAACTGCTGACGCCGCACCTGCTCAGGCGCAGGCAGCATGCGATCGTCCCAACTGGGCAGCACCCGCTCCTGGAGATCGTAGATGCGCTGGAAGCGCTCGCGGCGTGCGACCATGAAATAACCCTGGTCGAAGAGGAGCTCGAGGGCCACCTTCTCCGGCTTCCAATCCCACCAGGCACCACCGCGCCCCTCACGGGCGAAGTCGGCAGAGCGCACCGCACCGTGCAGCCGTACATGTTCCAGGAGTTGCTCGACAAGTTCGGCGTGGTTCTGCCCCTTGCTTAACCACGCGCGCCAGTAGCGATCCGGTTGGCGTGCAGTCAACATACGCCCGCGGTAGAGGGCGAAATCTTCGATCGGCAGGAAACAGGCCGCATGGGACCAATACTCGAAGAGTGCTCCCTCGGCGAGCAGTTGATCCAGCCAGGATGGCTCGTAGGCGCCCAAGCGACTCCAGAGCACCAGGTAGGGGCTACGGGCGACCACGTGGATCGTGTCGATCTGTAGGGCACCCATGCGCCGGATGGTGGCCAGCAGATCAGCAGGGGTAGCTTGTGCGCGAGCGGGCTCAGCCACCCCCTGGGCAGCGAGCAGCAGTGTGCGGGCCTGTTCCTGGGAAAAGGAGACCATCGTCGACTCCCACTTCGCACAGCTCAGACGGTGAGAAAGTTGCGCAGGAGTTGCTTACCGCCCTCGGTCAAGATCGACTCAGGATGAAACTGAACCCCCTCAATTGGATAGTGACGGTGGCGCATGCCCATGATCAGGCCATCGTTACTCCACGCAGTCACTTCAAGCTCGGCAGGCAGATCGTCGCGACGTACGATCAGGGAGTGGTAGCGCGTTGCGCTAAAGGGGTTGGGGAGGGCTGCAAAGACACCCTGACTGGTGTGGTGGATCGCCGAGAGTTTGCCATGCATCAGGAGTGGTGCGCGTACGACGGCACCGCCAAAGGCGGCACCAATCGCCTGGTGACCCAGACAGACACCTAGGGTCGGGATCGTCGGCCCCAACTCGCGGATGATATCGACACTGATCCCAGCCTCTGTGGGTGTACACGGCCCCGGGCTGACGACGATCCGATCGGGGCGCAAAGCTGCTGCAGCTGCAGTTGTGAGCGTATCGTTGCGGTGTACCTCCACAGCGGCACCAAGCTCACAGAGGTACTGGTAGAGGTTGTAGGTGAAGGAATCGTAGTTATCGATGAGCAGCAGACGCATCGAACCTCTCCTCATGGCATAGGGGCGTGACGACATCCGTAAGGCATGGCTCCACATCAGCCACATGCCGCTGCGAATGGTACTAGAGATTGGCGCAAGGTGCAACTCTACAGGGCTAGCGCCAAACCACCCCTCAGGCGAGCGTTGCCAGAAAGTCGCCGATCAGGCCCTGCTGCGCATCAATATCTGTGAGGAAGGCGTCATGGCCAGCGGGCGAACTGAGCTCAGCATACTCAACCGGGCGGTGCTGGCGGGTCAGCGCATCGGCAATCGCCTGCGATTCGGCACTAGGGTAGAGCCAATCACTGTCGAAGGAGATGAGCAGCGTACGTCCATGCACACGCGCCATGGCAGCGTCGAGTGAGCCATAGCGTGCCGGCAGATCCCAGTAGTCCATTGCCTTCGTAATGTAGAGGTAGGAGTTGGCGTCAAAGCGTGCGTTGAAGCTCTCACCCTGGTAGTCGAGGTAGCTCTCAACGGCAAACTCCTGCTCCAGGCTAAATGCCGGCTCAGTGGTCGCCTGGAGACGCCGTCCAAACTTACGCTCGATGGTCTGCTCACTGAGGTAGGTAACGTGGCCAATCATCCGCGCAATTGCCAGACCATCACAGGGCGGCTCATGGTCGTAGTAGTCACCGCCGCGCCAGCGTGGATCGCGCATAATCGACCGTCTGCCGATACTGTTCCAGGCGATCGTCTGGGGCGAGGAGCGCGCCGCAGTTGCGAGGAGGAGGCTACCCGCCACACGCTCCGGGTAGGCCGTTGCCCACTCCAGGGCTTGAAAGCCACCCATAGAGCCGCCGGCAACAGCGAGTAGGTGCTTGATCCCCAGGGCATCGATGAGCCGAACCTGGGCGCGCACCATATCCCCGATCGTGATCACCGGAAAGCGCGCTCCATAGGGTTGACCCGAGCGCGGATCACGGCTAGAAGGGCCTGTCGAGCCCATGCATCCACCAAGCACATTGGAGCAGATCACGAAGTAGCGATCCGTATCGAAGGCTCGCCCCGGCCCCACCATGGCGTCCCACCAGCCAACTTTCCGATCGTTTGGGCTGTGGCGTCCAGCCGCATGGGCATCACCCGAGAGCGCGTGCAGCAGCAGGATAGCGTTGCTCCCCTCCCCATTGAGTCGGCCGTAGGTCTCGTAGGTCAGGGTGAGCGGCCCAAGGCTCTGCCCACTCTCCAACTCCAGCGGCTCAGTCCAGGTCAGATACTGGCGCTGCACGATCCCAACCCCCTCATAGGCGCGCTCAAGCCGTGCTGCAGTCATAGAATGCTTGCCCTCAGTTGTGCTGATCGCTTCTACCTCTACCTGGGAGGGTATCCGGGTCACCGTGAGCCGTGCACCCTCCCAGGGCCGTGTTCCATAGCTAGGAGCGCGAAACGCACTCCCAGGATGTTCCTCAGACCTGTGCAAGTGCACCGTCGAGATCGGCGAGGATATCGTCAAGGGTTTCGATCCCGATCGAGAGGCGCACATAGTCATCGGTGACCCCGGTGAGGCGCTGCTCTTCGGCAGTCAACTGGCTGTGGGTGGTGGTGGCTGGGTGGATCGCCAGGCTGCGGGCGTCGCCGATATTCGCCACGTGGGAGAAGAGCTTCAGCTGGTCGATAAAGCCCTTACCTGCCGTGCGCCCACCCTTGATACCGAAGCCGAGGATACCGCTCTGGCCCTTCGGCAGATACTTCTGCGCCAGGGCATAGCTGGGGTGGCTCGGGAGACCGGGGTAGTTGACCCAGGCAACTTTGCTGTGCTCACTGAGCCAACGGGCCACACTGAGAGCATTGCTACTGTGGCGATCCATCCGCAGGGGCAGGGTCTCTAGGCCCTGGAGGAAGAGGAAGGCGTTGAAAGGACTGAGGGCCGCACCGAGGTCGCGTAGGCCCTGTACCCGTGCTTTGATGATGTAGGCTAGGTTACCAAGGGCCTGGGTATAGACCAGGCCGTGGTAGCTCTGGTCAGGCTCGGTAAACTCGGGGTAGCGCCCATTCGCCCAATCAAAGCGTCCGCTATCAACGATCACGCCACCGATGCTGGTGCCATGGCCACCAATATACTTCGTCGCCGAATGGATGACGATGTCGGCCCCATGCTTGATGGGCTGCCAGAGGTAGGGGGTCACGGTCGTTGCATCAACGATCACGGCAACACCGGCCTCGTGGGCAATAGCGGCGATCTGCTCCAGATCGAGCACATCGAGCTTCGGATTGCCGACCAGTTCGAGGAAGAAGGCCTTGGTACGCCCATCGATCGCCTGGCGGAAACCCTCGAAGTTGCGGCCATCAACGAAGCGGGTGGTGATCCCGAGCTTGGGCAGGGTATGGCGGAAGAGGTTGTAGGTGCCACCGTAGAGATCGGTTGAGGCAACGATATTGTCGCCAGCACCAGCCAGGTTGAGGATGGCCAATGTCTCAGCGGCCTGCCCCGAAGCCAGGGCCAGGGCCCCCACGCCACCTTCGAGTAGGGCCATCCGCTTCTCAAAGACATCGGTGGTGGGGTTCATGATCCGGGTGTAGATGTTGCCGAACTCCTGCAGACCAAAGAGCCGAGCCGCGTGGTCGGTATCCTGGAACTGGTAAGAGGTAGTCTGGTAGATCGGAACGGCCCGTGACCCTGTCGTCGGGTCGGGTTGCTGTCCACCGTGTAGAGCGAGGGTTGCGAAGCCGTTAAACTGCTGGTCGTTACTCATGATGGTTCCTCTGATGGTTGATTGGTAACAAAAAACCCCCATCGATAGTCGATGAGGGCAGACACAGGCGATTCACGTGAGAGCGATCCGCAAGGCGTGCCGCTCATCTTCCAGTTTTTTGCTGACGGAATTGGCACCATCCCGCTGATGAGTTACATCAGGGGGGTTGCCGCGGTTTCATCGGGCCGTTCCCTCCACCGCTCTGGATGAGCTGCGCGTCTGGTTGTGTAGGTTCTTACGTAACTATACCAGACAGGACAAGATTTTGTCAAGCCCTGTCACAATCGTAACTATGCACATTTGGGGTAAGGCATGGTTCAGATCAGGATGACCAGTTTCCAAGGAGACCGAGCTAGCGCTCGGTGATCCCAGGTTTGCGTGACCAGCATGCGGGAGGCGTGGAGGGCTCTGCCCTCCACAAAAAAACTCACTCAGCCCTGTTTCCACCAGGGGAGATGTGAACAGTTCCTTGGGGCTATGCTATACTACCCGTGTGATGCCAACCAACAGAAAATCCAACCCAGCCTCAGCAGCACCAGACCGTAAATTCGGCATAGTCGAAGCCAGACCGTGCCTAAAGGTAGGCATTCTGTGGCGACACGAACCATTGAACTGCCCGAAGAGCTGTACACTCAACTGGAGCAGCGTGCCCACGCGTCTGCACAGTCGGTGGACACGGTCGTCATTCGGACGCTAGTCAGCAGCCTGCCCCCCATACCAGAGCCAGATCTCCCCCAGACTGTCCGAGATGAATTGGCCGCCATGGAGCAACTCTCGGACGAGGCGCTTTGGGTGATCGCACGTAGTACCATGAACAGCGACTCGCTGGCGTTCTACGATCTGCTCCGGGATCGCAAGGTGGAAGGGTTACTGACCCCCGAGGGCCAGCAGTGGCTCACCCGACTCTCTCAGGACGCTGACGCGCTGGCCCTGCGCAAGGCCCACGCCTCCACGCTGCTCAAGAGTCGTGGCCACCGGTTACCCACGCTCGCCGAACTGCCGATCCCTCCATCATGAGCCGTCCGTACATCTCAACGGAGCTTCAGGAACAGCTCCTTGCCGATGCTGGTCATCTCTGTGGCTACTGCCACTCCGACGAGCGGCTGAGTGGTATTTCGCTCAGCATAGAGCATATCATCCCACGGATTGCCAATGACCCGACGGAGCGGGAGAACCTATGGCGCTCGTGCCGTCCCTGCAACGAGCAGAAGGGTGGACGGATCGCTGCAGCAGACCCTGAGACTGGCGAGCTTATGCCGCTCTACAATCCGCGTACACAGCAGTGGCACGAACATTTTGCCTGGAACATCGATGGCTCCCTGATCGAGGGGCGTACATCCACTGGCCGGGCAACAATTGCTGCTCTGCAGCTGAATCGCCCCATGCTCGTTGCCACCCGAAGACGCTGGGTGCGCGTCGGTTGGCACCCGCTTGAGGAAGATCTGGAGCGTAGTTAAGCCAGAATTGACCTTGCAGGGCTGTGAGCCGCCCACGGCTTGCAGCTGATCAGTACGGCTGTTATAGTGAGCGAAGATGCGCAACCGAGTTGCGCTGGTTGCTGCTGCCCGCGACGGAGAAAATCCGCGATGCCCTACACACCAATTCTCGCTACTCTTGGCTACGTTCTCTCACCCGACCGGCGTAGCGTTCTCCTTGTCCATCGCAATGCGCGCCCCGGTGATCTGCACCTCGGCAAGTATAATGGCATGGGTGGCAAGCTCGAAGCTAATGAGGATGTTGTAGCTGGTATGCGTCGAGAGTTGCGTGAAGAGGCCCAGCTTGAGGCCCTTGAGCTCAACCTGCGTGGTACGATCAGTTGGCCTGGCTTCGGCAAGCATGGCGAGGATTGGCTCGGTTTTATCTTTACCATTCCTCGCTTCAGTGGCGAGCCACCCGCCACCAATGTGGAGGGGAGCCTTGAGTGGGTGGCGATTGAGCGCCTGCTCGCCGGTGATCTGCCCCTCTGGCCTGGCGATCGGCTCTTCCTCCCCCTGGTCTTTAGCGATGACGGCCGTCAGTTCCATGGCGTGATGCCGTACCATAACGGGGAACCAGTCAGTTGGAGCTATAGTCTGATCTGAGCGTACCAGTCGGCTTGACCATCTCAGAGGAGGTGTGGAGGGCGCAGCCCTCCGCAAAAGCCCCCAACCCAGCCCTGGTAGCGCCAAATGGCCACGCCGACGCAGCCAAAATGAACCCACACTTTACTGAGAAAGGTCCCTCTTGTGCTCGACATCAAACTCATTCGTGAGCAGCCAGAATATGTCAAACAACAACTGGCACGTTTCGCCTTCGATCCAACCCTCGTTGATCAGGTGCTCTCCTTTGATGAGGCGCGCCGCCGCCAAGTGCGTACGGTCGAGGAGCTGAAGGCGCGCCGTAACAGCGTCTCCAAGGCGATCAGCAAGATGAGTGATCCTGCAGAGCGTGCCACGCATATCGCCGAGATGCGCACGGTCGGTGACGAGATTAGTGCACTGGATCGTGATCTCGCCCAGATCGAGGAGGGGCAGCGGGCGGTGATGCTTGAGATTCGCAATATGCCCCATCCGGACGTGCCTGATGGCCGGGATGATAGCGAAAATCCGGTGATCTACCAGGAGGGTGAGGAGCGTACCCTCCCCTTCCCGGCCAAACCCCACTGGGAGCTCGCCGAGCAACTCGGGATCATCAACTTCGAGCAGGGGATCAAGTTGGCTGGCTCGCGCTTCTACGTGATGCGCGGGATGGGTGCGCGCCTGCAGCGGGCCACGATCCAGTGGCTCCTCGATCTGCACGGGCGTCAGGGGTATGAGGAGGTCTACACCCCCTTTGTGGTGAAGGAGCAGGCACTCTGGGCGGCGGGGCAACTCCCGAAGTTTCGCGATAACCTCTACCGCGATGAGGAGTCGGGGCTCTGGTTGGTGCCAACCGCAGAGGTGCCGATTACGAGCCTCTACAGCGATGAGATCCTGACGGCAGAGCAGTTGCCCATCTACCACGTGGCCTATACCCCCTGCTTCCGTAAGGAGCAGCTGAGTGCTGGGCGTGATGTCCGTGGCATCAAGCGTGGTCACCAGTTCGATAAGGTCGAGATGTACATGTTCGAGACGGCCGAGCGTAGCTATGCCGCCCTCGAGAAGTTGCGCCGTGACGCTGAGGAGTGTTGCCGCCTCCTGGGCCTCTCCTTCCGTACCAAGCTCCTCTGTACCGGTGATATTGGCTTTGGTTCGGCCAAAACCTATGATGTAGAGGTCTGGGCACCTGGTCAGGGTGAGTGGTTGGAGGTGAGCTCCTGTTCAAACGTTGAGGCGTTCCAGGCGCGCCGCGCCAATCTGCGCTACCGCCCCGAACCGGGCGCACGCCCTGAGTTTCTGCACACGCTCAACGGCTCGGGGTTGGGCCTGCCCCGTACGATCATCGCACTGATGGAGACCTACCAGCAGGTGGATGGTTCGATTGTCGTACCTGAGGTGTTGCGACCCTACATGGGCGGCACCGAAGTCATAGGCAAGGAGTAGTATGCCCGTTGTGATCAACCTGACCACAGCCGACCATGGTGGTACCAACCCGTCATGCGGTACGGGCGACCATAGTAGCTGCGGTCCCGACTGTGGCTGCGGCTGCCCCTACACCGGCATGGTGGAGAAGGGGCGGGTCGAGCCGATCGCTGCCGTCGAGGCGCGCTACCCTGGTGAGTGGCTGGCTTTCGTCATCCCGCCCGGTGAAGACGAGTATGCCCCCGAACGGGGCATGCTCGTCGTACACAGCCGGGACGATCAAGAGCTCTGGGATGCGGTCAACCGGATCACCTTTAACCAGGTGGTACACGTCTACTTCAATGGGCCACTGGAGCACTACCTGGAGTGGGCTGAGGCTGGGGATGCCCCGCAGGTAGTGACCAGCGACGCAGGCGTAGTGAGTTACTGACCACAAAGACGGAACTAAAGGCCATGGCTGCGGCAGCCAGAATGGGGCTGAGTTGCCAGCCGGTGAAGGGGTAGAGGACGCCCGCGGCAATGGGGATCAGCAGCACGTTGTAGATGAAGGCCCAGAAGAGGTTCCAGCGGATGGTACTCATCGTCGCCCGACTCAGCTCAATCGCCTGCGCAATACCCAGTAGATCCCCGCGCATGAGGGTGATGTCGGCTGCCTCCATGGCTACATCACTACCCGTGCCAATGGCTACGCCGACATCGGCCTGGGCTAGTGCCGGTGCGTCGTTGATGCCATCGCCAACCATGGCTACAATCCGACCCTCGCCCTGGATTCGGCGTACCTCGCTCGCCTTCTCCGCAGGGCGCACCTCGGCCAGGATACGCTCCACTCCGACCTGCGTTGCAATGGCGGCAGCGGTGCGTTGCTGATCTCCGGTGAGCATGACAACCTGGAGCCCACGGGCCTGCAGGGCGGCGATCGCTGCTGCCGAGGTGGGGCGTACGGTGTCGGCTACGGACAGAAGACCGATTGGCTCGCTATCGGCGGCGGCTACCATCACGGTCTTACCTTCGCCCTGCAGGCGGGTGACCGCCTCCTGCAACGCACCCAGCGTGATCCCCCGCTCGGCCATCAGGCGCGGTGTCCCGATGAGCAGATGGCTGCCATCAACCTCCGCCTCGATCCCCGATCCGGCAATAGCGCTGAAACTGGTGGGACGCAGGAGGCGTAGACCGCGCTCCTGAGCCGCACGGACGATGGCTTCGCCCAAGGGGTGCTCGGAACGGCTCTCTGCTGATGCAGCCATGGTGAGCAGGTAGTCATCGGGCGCTCCTTCGTCATGACCGGCGGCGACCGGTTGACGCAGAGCTACGTTGGCGCCAACGACCAGATCGGTCACGACTGGACGGCCTATGGTAATGGTACCCGTCTTGTCGAGGATGACGGTCTGGATCAGACTCGCTCGCTCCAGACTCTCGGCATTCTTGATCAGGATGCCGCGGGCAGCACCTACCCCAGTGCCAACCATAATCGCCGTTGGTGTGGCGAGGCCAAGGGCACACGGACAGGCGATCACGAGCACGGCTACGGCAAAGATCAGGGCCGCAGTGAAGCCGACATTGCCGAAGAACAGCCAGAGCAGAAAGGTGGCCAGGGCGATCAGGATGACAATTGGCACAAAGATCGCGGCGACCTGATCAACCAGGCGCTGCACCGGAGCGCGACTCCCCTGGGCCTCCTGTACGAGATGGATAATCTGGGCCAGGGCGGTCTCACGCCCCACACGGGTAGCGCGGAACTGGAAACTACCGCTTCGGTTGAGGGTCGCGCCTACCACGCTATCGCCCGGCCCCTTCTCAACAGGCATGCTCTCACCGGTGAGCATACTCTCATCCACGCTCGAGTTGCCATCAACTATCACCCCATCAACAGGAATCTTTTCGCCCGGACGGACGATGAGCATCTCGCCACGGCGGACCTCAGCAATAGGGAGATCCAGCTCCTGGCCAGCACGCAGCACCCGGGCCGTCTTGGGCTGGAGGCCAATGAGAGCCTTCATTGCGGCACTGGCCTGGCTCTTCGCCCGCGCCTCGAGGTATTTGCCGACGAGGATCAGGGCGATGATCAGGGCTGCCGTCTCGAAGTAGACATGGCCAGCGGCACCGCTGAGGAGGAGGGCCACACTGTAGAGGTAGGCCGCCGACGAGCCCATCACGATCAGCGTATCCATGTTGGCGGTACGCGCCTTTGCCGCTTTCCAGGCATGGCGGTAGAAGTCGGCAGCGCTGTAGATCTGCACCGGTGTGGCCAACAGCAGAAAGAGCCAGTTGAGCAGATCGTCACGTGCAGCGATCTGCTGCATCATCTCGGCCATGGAGCCGCTATGCTCCATGGTCGCACTGGCCCCAATCAGCCAAGGGGCGATCAGCCCAACGTCCCGACTCATCGAGAGAAGGAAGAGGGGTAGGCCACAGGCAACGGCAACCACCAACCGCCGGCGACGCTGTGCCAACTCACGCGCCCGCGCCGCAGCTTCAATATCCTCAGCCTCAGCCAGGGTAGCACCGGAGGTCTCAATCACACCGTAGCCAGCGGCTTCGATCGCCCCCTTCATGCGCTCGTAGTCTACACGGTCTGGCGCATAGATAACCGTTGCCTGCTCACTGGCGAGGTTGACCCTCGCCTCACTGACCCCAGGTAGCTTGCGCAGGGTTCGCTCAACCCGTGCCGAACATGAGGCACAGGTCATCCCGGTGACAGGGAGGGTCATTTCAGACTGATCCATGGGACACTCCCGGGCTAGAGTGCAGCCGGTACGACCTCATCGTAGCCAGCTTCGCGAATTGCGGCCATAATCGCTGCCGACGAGACCGTGTCAGCGTGCTCAACCGTCACGACTTTGCTCGGAAGATCAACCTGGACACTGCTCACCCCGGCCAGTCCACTCACCTCGCTGGTCACGGCGCGCACGCAGTGCTGGCAGGAGATGGCGGGTACGGTATAACGATCGGTCTGCATGGTAGCTACTCCTTGTAGAGATTGTTTGGAACCAAGGTACGCTCGTTGGCGAAAGCTGTTCGCACTCCATAGCCGTGGGCTTCCCCCAGCGGCGAACCCCTACGGCGATACGAACACCCTTTATTCTAGCAGATCTCGCCGCGGAGCAACTGGCGGGCCTGGGCCACCAGGGCGTGAAAATGGGGTGTATCACGCAGAGTCTGATCGCGTGGACGGGGCAGATCGACATGGAGCATATGCAGTAACCGCCCAGGGCGCGGGGTCAGGATGACCACCCGGTCGGCGAGGAAGATCGCCTCAGGCAGGCTATGGGTGACGAGGAGCGTGGTAATTGGGTGGGGCATCGTAGCCAGGAGTTGCGCGAGCTCACCCTGGAGCTGTTCACGGGTGAGCTCATCGAGGGCGGCAAATGGTTCGTCGAGGAGCAGAATCGGCGGATCGAGGATCAGGGCACGGGCCAGAGCTACCCGCTGCTGCATGCCGCCCGAGAGTTGCCAGGGGTAGGCATGGACGAAGCCTGCGAGGCCAACAGAGTGGAGCAGCGCAGCGACTCGCTCGGCGCGGTGGCGCTGCCCAGTCAGCAGGAGCGGTAGGGCAACATTCTCGGCAGCGGTGCGCCAAGCGAAGAGCGTTGGCGCCTGGAAGACGATACCGTAGGCGTGACGGCGGCGCGCCTCTGCTGGTGTGTAGCCCAGGACACGCACCTCCCCCTGATCGGGTGGCTCGAGATCGGCAATGAGGCGGAGCAGGGTGCTCTTACCAGACCCACTGGGACCGACAATCGCCAGCAGTTCGCCGGGCGCAACCTGCAGCGTGATCTGGTCGAGGGCCGTAACCGCCTGCCCGGCAGCCACAAAACCCTTCGTGACGCCTTCGAGGAGAATAGCCGGCTCGCTACTCCTGTTCATAGGCAAATCGTCTCTATCCTGCTCGTGGATGGGGGATCTCGGCCTCGATCAGCAAGCCCC
>CAIWUD010000513.1 GCA_903915775.1 uncultured Chloroflexota bacterium
GGGGAGAAGGGCCGGAATTAGCCAACTCCCCGCCCCCGGGAGCGCGGGCGGCTCGCCCGCACAGCCACCGAGCAGGCCCTCGGTGATCCCGGCTTCGGCAAAGGGCACGGAGGAGCGCAGAGGGCTTTACACAGTCCATCCTCTGCGTTCCTCTGCGTGCTCTGCGGTCAATCTGAACACGTACGGAGGTAGGAGGTAGGAGGGGGCCGGGGGCCGACTCCTCCCCCCAGCGGGGGGAGGTTGGGAGGGAGGCGGGGAACCGGAAGGAGCCAACTCCCCTCCCCCGAGAGCGCGGGCGGCTCGCCCGCACAGCCACCGAGCAGGCGCTCGGTGCTCCCAGGCTTCGACCCCACAGCACCGAGCAGGCCCTCGGTGCTCCCGGGGAGTAGCGTAACCCGTGCCCCATGCTATACTAGACTCCTTATCAAACAGGGGGTGTGGAGGGCTTCGCCTGCCACAAAAAACCAACCCAGATCTGCTCACGCTGGCACAGCCGCTATTGAACTGTCCCTAAAGGAGCACCCGGTATGGAAGTATCGACCGCAGCCTATCTGGCAGAGTCACGTAGCCGGCAGCTAGCAGAGTTGATCGACTGGCTACGCATCCCCAGCATCAGCACGCTGCCCGAACACGCAGCTGACGTGCACCGTGCGGCTGTATGGCTGACCCAGGCCCTGCAGCGTGCCGGCCTGGAGCACGTGGAGCTCATCGAAACCGATCTGCATCCACTCGTCTACGCCGACTGGCTCCACGCCGGCCCGTCTGCGCCCACGCTGCTGATCTACGGCCACTTTGATGTGCAACCGGCGGATCCGCTGGACGAATGGCACGCGCCCCCCTTTGAGCCCACCCAGCGCGGCGACGATCTCGTTGCACGGGGGGCATCTGATGATAAGGGACAGACCCTGGTTCTGATCAAAGCCATCGAGGCGTTGCTACAGACAGTGGGGCGCCTGCCAGTTAATGTGAAGTTTATTGCTGAGGGCGAGGAGGAGTCCGACGGCGAATCCATTGCCCGTTATGTAGCGACCCATACGGCCAAGTTAGCTGCCGATGCCGTACTCATTTCCGATTCGCACATGTTGTCGCCTAGCCAGCCCACCCTGCTCTACGGGCTGCGCGGCATGTGGGGATGCGAGATCACGGTACGCGGAGCTGCCCACGATCTGCACAGTGGCACCTTCGGTGGCGTCATTCACAACGCCAACCAGGCCCTGGCCGAGCTGCTGGCGGCGCTGCACGATAGCACAGGGCGGGTGACAGTACCCGGATTCTACGACGCAGTGCGCAAGTTGACAGACACGGAGCGCACACTCCTCGCGGCCGTGCCCCACGGCGAGCGTGAAATCCTGGACGAGAGCGGCGCACCGGCAATCTGGGGCGAGGCGGAATTCACCGTGGTGGAGCGCACCGGTGCTCGTCCCACGCTGGAGATCAACGGGATGTGGGGCGGCTTTACTGGGACCGGTTTCAAGACGGTGATTCCTAGCGAAGCACGGGCCAAGGTGAGCTGTCGGCTGGTGCCCGATCAGGATCCGGAGGCGATTGGCGCGGCTATCGAGCGCTATCTATACCAACTAGCACCGCCGACGGTGCAGGTTAGCGTGCAGAAATCCTTTGGCGCACCGGCGTTCATCGCACCCCTGGATGCACCTGCCGTACACGCAGCCGTGCGCGCCTGCCGTCGCGTCTACAACGTCGACCCGGTCTTCATGCGCGAAGGCGGCTCTATTCCAGTGGTAAACCTCTTCCAGCAGACCCTAGGTGCAACCATCGTGCTGATGGGCCTCGGCCTGCCGAATGACAACATGCACGCGCCCGACGAGAAGTTCCACCTACCGAACTTCTATCGGGGTATCGAGCTCGTCATCGCCTTTTTAGAGGAGTTGGCGCAGCCGTAGGGCGGGGAGACGGACGATCTCCTTATCCTTTACCGAACTGGCGGGCGAGGGTGCGCAGGGCGTTGCGCAGCCGTCGCTGCTCGCTGCCAAAGCTAGGGGGCGCGACATCGCGCTCAAGAGCCAGGGCGGTGAGAGCAGTCTGCACAGCGGCGTGCCGCTCGGCTGGAACGCTTTGAGCGGGTACGCGAGTTGCACGCCAAGGGCTGGCCACTTCGAGCGATTGGCCGAGAGTTGGGCCTGAACCGCGGCACGGTACGCACACTCCTCCGTGCGCCGGAGTTCCCCGAACGCCAGCCACGCGTGCTGGAACCCTTTATCCCCTACCTGGTTGAGCGCTGGAATGCCGGCTGCCGCAACGGGACAGTGCTCTGAAAGGAGCTCGCTGAGCGCGGCTACACCGGGAAGCGAGGGAGGGTCTTGACCTTTGTGACGCGGTTGCGGCGAGCGCTTGGCATTCCAATCGGGAAGCGTACGATCCTCGATGGGAATCATGAATCCGATCATGCGGGAACCCCATATTCAGGAGGTGGCAGCGCAAATCGCTACGCTGTTGCAGGGGGAGTGATCCATGGCGCGTTACCCCACAAAAAAGGGCCACCCGACGCAAGTAGTGGGAGAGCGTCGGGTGACCCGTCGGGTCTGTGCTGTCGATGACTGCCCACATCCCCCAGTTCCGCAGGGGCAGCTACGGGGGGCTGCGCCCTACATCCCCCAGACGCTGATCGCCATCCCGTTATGCTGCGCGCTCCGTCGCCAGATCTTCTTGCTCCAGGCGACCTTGGGCCGCCGGTCGAAGATGACCAGGTACGCCTCCTCCACCCCCGTCGCGTCGGCGTAGCGCCAGGTCTGTTCCAGCCCCGCGGCGAGCGTCTGCTCCAGGGAGGCGTAGCGGATCTTCAGCTCGATCACCCCGCGTTGCCCCCCACCTGGGTAGCTCCAGACCACGCAGAGGTCGGTGCGCCGCCGCCCCAGCCCATACTCGCGGTCGACGCGTCCACCGCCGTTGATGATGCGCTGCAGGAAGGCTTGGAGTTGATGATGGAGGCTGCGATGAAAAAAGACGACCGCCCGATCTTGTGATTGAGACCGGGCGGCCGCTTTGGGCTGTAGTCGCTGGATTAGCTTTTTTCCTCCTACCGTGTAGCGACCCCTGCCCAATGACAGCCACAAAACTGGCGACCCCGAGTGGGCTCGAACCACCAACCTTCAGCTCCGGAGGCTGACGCTCTATCCAATTGAGCTACGGGGTCGTACCAAGGGCGAGTATACCCTATCAGTTGGGGGCTGTCAATGAAATGCGCACGCGGGGGTGTGAC
>CAIWUD010000514.1 GCA_903915775.1 uncultured Chloroflexota bacterium
ATGTGAGTCTAAGGCATGTTTCAAACCAGCTTGACCCTCTTCCGGGAGGTGTGGAGGGCGAAGCCCTCCACAAAAACAACCAACCCAGCCCTGGTGCCGCCAGCGTGTCAAGCCGGCGCAGCCGAAACTGAAGCATGCCTAAGGTTCCTGATCGCTTGTACCATGTTGTGTAGTACACTCGCAGTATGGTGCACCCTGCAACTCACTAAGGTCAACTGAGAGTTATGCTCTCAGTTTCTTCTTTTGAATCGCCCCGGAGTAGGGTCTGTCATGCTACGAACTGACGGATCTTCCTAGCTGCAGCTCCTATGGGCGAATGGAGCAGCGCCAAAAGGTAGCAGAGACTATGACAGATAAGCCGACGTATCTCACTCGAGAAGGCCGCGCAAAACTTGAAGCTGAGTTGGATCAACTGATCACTGTGGAGCGAAAACTCGTTGCTGAGCGTATTGCTGCAGCAAAGGAGTTGGGTGATATTTCTGAGAGCGGTGAGTATGAGGATGCAAAAAAAGCTCAGGCGATGACTGAAGGCCGCATCCGTGAGTTGAGGAGTCTGCTCTCACGTGCCGAGTTGATCGACGAAGAGCATGCGAGCAATGGCGAGGTTCGAGTGGGCTGTTCGGTGACGGTACGTTTCGAGGCTGATGGTGAGGAAGAGACCTGGATGATTGTGGGGAGTGCTGAGGCCAATCCCCGTCAGGGTCGTATCTCCAATGAGTCGCCGATTGGTGCCGCGCTGCTCGGGAAACGTGCTCGCAATAAGGTGACGGTGCATACCCCCTCTGGGGTGATGAAGTTGACCATTGTGAAGGTACGCTAGTTCGGCCTAGAGTGGCATGCGCGGGAAGCGGCTTGTTCAATGGTATAATAGCGTTCGTTGAGGCGAGACTCGTCTCGTATGCGGCTTTGCCGCACCATCGTACCCTCAGGAGCGCGTGACGCCGCATGGAATTGAATGAGCTACAGGCCCAGCGGGCGGCGAAGCAGGCACGCCTGCGTGAAGTTGGCATTGACCCGTACCCGCCCCGCGCTGTACGCAGCCATACGATCGCTGAAGCGCTGGAGCGGTTTGATGCACTGGCTGCTGAGGCGACTCAGCTCACGCTGACTGGCCGGATCGTTGGTGCGCGTCGGATCATGGGGAAGATAGCCTTTGCCCATATCGAGGATGGGAGCGCCACGATCCAACTCTGGATCAGCCGCGCTGAATTGGGCGATGGCTGGTTTGACCGCTTCCGCGATGATCTCGATAGCTTCGATATTGTTCAGGTGACCGGTTCTCTGCGGCGCACCAAGAGTGGCGAGCCTTCGATCTTCGTCAGCGCCATGGTGCTCCTCGCCAAGGCGATCAACCCGCCGCCCGAGAAGTGGGCTGGATTGAGTGATGTTGAAGAGCGCCATCGCCAACGCTACCTGGACCTGATCGTCAATGCGGATGTGCGTGCCGTCTTTCGTGCGCGTGCTGCAGCTATCCGTGCGATGCGCCAGGTGCTCGACACGCAGGGCTTTCTTGAGGTTGAGACTCCCGTCCTCCAGCCGCTCTACGGTGGTGCAGCGGCGCGGCCCTTTACCACCTACCACCACGCCCTCGGTCAGAACCTCTACTTGCGTATCGCCACCGAGCTCTACCTGAAGCGGCTGATCGTTGGTGGTTTCCCCGGTGTCTATGAGATAGGCAAGAACTTTCGTAACGAGGGTGTGGATCGTAGCCACAATCCAGAGTTTACGATGATGGAGTGCTACCAGGCCTATGGTGACTACTCCAGCATGATGCGTCTGGTTGAAGCGCTCATGCGTGCGATGTGCCTCGCTGTGAATGGGATAACGACGGCAACCTATCAGGGGCAGACGATCGATTTTGGCTCACCCTGGCGCTGCCATTCCATGGCTGCGGCTATTGCGGAGCAGACTGGGATCGATATTGTCGCGCTGAACGACCTGCCGCGGCTGCAGCAGGCTATCGCTGCCGCCGGGCTGCACGTTGAGCGTAAGGCTACCTGGGGTAAGCAGGTAGATGAGCTCTTCAGTGAGTATGTGCAGCCGCTCCTTGTTCAGCCTACCTTTATCACCGACTACCCCGTCGAGCTCTCCCCCCTCGCGAAGCGCCGCTCCGATATGCCTGCGTTCACCGAGCGCTTTGAGGCTTTTGCCGTGGGTATGGAGCTCGGTAATGCCTTCTCTGAACTGAATGACCCCTTCGATCAGGAACAGCGCTTCCTGGAGCAGGGGCGTGACTTTGCAGCTGGTGATGATGAGGCCCATCAGATGGATGTCGATTTTCTCCATGCGTTGATGTATGGCATGCCCCCGACTGGTGGGTTGGG
>CAIWUD010000515.1 GCA_903915775.1 uncultured Chloroflexota bacterium
ATCCACACCAAAGCCATAGTTGAGCTGTACCGCCCCGAGGTTAGCCAGGAGTGGAACATGGGGGGCTACGCGACGCACCTGGTAGGTTTCGGCCAGGCGCGTGTCGGCCACAGCGGCACGCTGAGAACCCACACCCATCGGCAGACCGAGCTCTTCCGCGGCCTCGGCGAGGGCAAGATTGATCGTTCGAGCTACACCTGCACCACCAGTCATTGAACTAATCAGCAGTGGTGCTGCGATAGGCTTTCCCAGAAAGCTTGTTCGTGTATCAATCTCTGCCAGATCAAGTTCTGGAAGTGCGGTATGGGGCATCCTGTAGGCGGCAAACCCGGTTGCTACCCCTTTAGCCGCCACATCCTCATTGAGAACGATCCGGATATGATCAAGCTTGCGCCCTTCAGTCTGGCCTGAGTCGGGCATGCCATACTCCTTGCTTCCACTCGTGAGGATGGGGCTGTGCTCCCAGACCCCGCCAGAGACTACGCCTCCCCACTGGGGAAAGGCTAGGAGGGGGCGTGCCCCCGAACCACGCGGAGTGGGCAGCAGCTTGGAGACTATGCCCCCAGTGCACCCTAAACGGATAACTAGGGGATCATACCAGCAAAGGGGAGGGGCGTCAAACCCTACGAGGGCGGATCGGCTCTTCTCTGCTGCATGCGATCGGGGAGTTGCCCTGCCGGGCGGGGTGGATCGCTGAGACGTCCGTAGAGGTAGCTGAAGACATCGCGTGATACCGCGCCAACCGGTGCGGAGAGAATAGCACCCAGCACACCGAAAACCTGAGCACAAACGATGAGCAGGAGCATCAGGATGGAGGGATGCAGCCCCACACTATCGCCCACGATGCGCGGGACTAGGAAGTTGTTTTCAAGCTGCTGAATCGCGATGTAGAGGATCAGGACGGTGAAGCCGGTGGTAGGTGAATGGGTGAAGCCGAGGATTACTGCGGGGATAGCACCCACGATCGGCCCAATGATCGGGATGAGCTCCGTAACCCCGGCGATCACCGCGAGGAGCAGGATATAAGGGACTTCGAGCCCCACTAGGCTCAGGATGCTGAGACCAGTGCCAGCAGCTGTGCCGACGGCTAAACCGAGGAAGAGTTGGCCGCGCAGGTAGCCGCTGAGATCGTGATCGATGATCGACGCCACGGCCCAGAAATCATTGCGGAGCCAGTCCGGGAGTGCTCGATCGAGGCTTGCTTGGCCGTCACGCTGACCCATCAGCACGTAGAAGAGCCAGAAGGGGATGAGGAAAAAGCCGAGGAGGAAGGAGACCGTATTGGCTACGGAGAGGAGACTCTCAACGAGAAAGGTGCCAGCTCCGCGGATGTAGGTCACAAAGTTGGTGCGGAGCGTATCTGCCGCTTGAATCAGCAGATCTGAGACCACACTCTGTACCTGTACACTCATCTCATCAGGCAGCGTAGCCAAGATCTGCTCATACTCTGTGAAGAGGAGCGCCGCCCAGTTCTGGATCGTTGGGATGTCGGGCAGAGCCCGCACGAGTTGACTCACCTGCTCAATCAGGGGGGGCACCAGGAAGGCGAAGAAGGTGCCCACCAGGGAGAGCACAAAGAGGTAGACAACCAGAATGGCTGCCCAACGTGGTAGCCAACGCTCAAGGCGGTTGACCATCGGGAGGAAGATGTAGGTCAGGACGAGCCCAATGATAAAGGGGGTTAGGACTGAGCGAGCCTGCCAGAGGAGCCATATGATGAGGTAGAAGGCGAGGGTGACGAGTGACCAGCGCGCTAGACGGCGCGCGGAGAACCAACTGAGCATACGCATATCTCACCGTTCATCACGCCCGCCGACTACACTGATCGTCAGGAGGCTTGTCGGTTGTGGGCCAACACTGACCCAATTGTACGCCACGTCATCGCGGTAGAAGAGCGTATCACCCGTACGCAACTCGTACGCTTCATCGCCAAGATTGTAGTGGAGCGCGCCATCCACGACAAGGACCATCTGACTGCCACGACTGGCAAAGCCCTGCTGGCCACTCCCAGGCTGGGCCTCAAGGAGCCGTGCTTCAATCTCACTGTTGGGCGGAAGGAGCGAGAAGACCTGTACTGCCGCATCATCAAGGCTGAGGCGCACCCGATCGGAGGGCCGTACAACCTGTCCAACCTGCTGATTGTCCTCACCCTCGAAGAAGTGGGTCATCTGCACGCTGAAAAATTGTGCAAG
This sequence comes from uncultured Chloroflexota bacterium, assembly GCA_903915775.1. GTDB lineage: Bacteria > Chloroflexota > Chloroflexia > Chloroflexales > Chloroflexaceae > Viridilinea. The sequence continues at coordinate 2,193 of CAIWUD010000515.1, forward strand.
CTTACGCAAATTTGCTACCGAGATATTCACCTTGTCACGCTCGAGCCGACTAAGAAATGAGGGTGTGAGCCCGGAACCCTCCGAGACCTCTTGAAGAGTCAGCCCTCGCTCCTGGCGAAGCCGTCCGATCTTTTGCCCAAGAGACATAACGTACGCCTTCTGCGGTTGGCCCCGTTCCGGTGAGCTCTGGCTACAGCCACGGCCCTGGTGCGTTGCACGGCGAGAGATATTTTTGAATTATACGACACAAAGAATCACTGTGTCAAGGAAGTGCACACCCCACTCCCAGCTCTGACTGGGCATAACTACCGGGCAGAGCTGGGAGTGGGGTGTACTTCTGCACCGTGAAGGGGAGCGTAAATTGTTTTATAAGACACGATCTCGTCGATAGAGGGCCCAACCGGTGAGGCCGAGACAGGTCAGCGCAAAGCCTGCGAGGGCGGCCCAACGGCTCAGCAGGTGACCAACCGTGTAGGTGAACGCCTCCTCGCTAGTCAGAAAGCCTGGGGTACAACCGGGGGGCACCGAGCCGACATCATCAAGGCTGGGTAAGTTACAGAGACTGTTCAGATCGAGGCTTGTGCCCAGGGCGTCCATCGACCAGCGACTGACCGTCAGCCAGGAGATAGGTGTCGCTGCACCCTCGATGTTGAAGATCAACCCTGCAAAGAGGATCTGCGGGATGAGGGCTAGTGGAACAATGCTGATCGCCCGATCGGCGCTGGCTGCGTAGGAGCTGATGACCAGACCAAGAGACATTCCTGCAAGTGATGTGAGGAGCAGCGTGATGAAGGTCTCTATGAATGGTGGGAGGAGTAGCCCGACCTCGCCGGGGAAGGAGACGCGCACCGCGACCACCCCGAGGATGAGGATGGTCTGTACGAGCACGAGTAGGCTGAGCACCACGACTTTGGAGAGGATGTAGGGGCCGATACGCAGATTGACCAGGCGCTCGCGCTGGTAGATAGCGGTCTCTTTGACGATCTCACGTGCAGAGTTAATGATCCCGAACCAGACACTCACGGTGGCAAGCATGAAGAGTACCTTTTTTGCTTCGCCACGCTGGAGGAGGTCGGCGCCCAGGGCACCGGTGAGGGCATCGGGGCGGGCTACGAGGAGCAGGAGCAGGCCAATCAGTGGTGCCTGGAGGAGCAGAATGAGCAGGTTTCGTCGATCCTGGAGGGTGAGATCGAGGTAGCGCCGGGCAAGAATACTAAGTTGACGTAATGGAGGGTCTCGGCGCGGCTTAGTTGTCACAGTCGTGGCACGCACCACCGGTCCGGCAGGTGCCTGGGCTAGGCGATCGGTGACGTAGCGCTGGTAGTGTGGGCTGCTCCGGTACTTGTGTTCCCAGAGCTCAGCCAGACTGGGGTACTGGGTCGCTTTGGGGTTAGCCTGCTGCCAAGACGTATATTCAGTCCGCAGATGGTGCTGGACGATCGGATTGTTGGGGTCGCCAGAACCCTCGAGACGGGTGTAGATATCGGCGAAATCGCCGCTCGTGACGTTGAAGAAGTTCAGCGCCTCCTGCGGTGGCCCAAAGTAGACCATGCGCCCTGCGGCCATGAAGACCACGTGATCGCAGACGGTGATGTTTGCCGTTGCGTGGGTCACCAAGACGATCGTACGCCCACTGTCGGCGAGTCGGCGTAAGGTGTACATCATCTTCTTCTCGAGGCCTGGGTCAAGACCACTCGTCGGCTCATCAAGGAAGAAGAGGCTTGGGTCGGCGAGCAGTTCGGCACCGATACTGACTCGCTTGCGTTGGCCACCCGAGAGGCTCTCAACCAGTTTGTGGCGATGGGCACTCATCTCCACATCGTCGAGAACGCGGCTGATCCGGTCGTTGATCTCGCGTTTTGCTGTATCGGCGGGGAGGCGTAGTTGAGCAGCATACCCCAGTGCTCGTTCAACAGGAAGCGAGCGGTGTAGGATATCGTCCTGAGGTACGTAGCCGAGGAGGTCGCGGTAGCTGGCGAAGTTGCGGTAGAAGTCATCACCGTTGACGAGAACCTCACCCTGATTTGCCGGGACGTAGCCGCACAATGCCTTCATCAGCGTACTCTTCCCGGTACCCGATCCACCAACCAGGGCGACAAACTCGCGGGGGGCAATGCTCAGTGAGACGTTGTTGAGGATGGTGAGGCTCTGCGTACCACGGCGCACGGTGCGGGTCAGTCCACGTGCGTCGATGCGTAGCGCTCCACGCTGGTCATATTCAGCCAGTACGCCGGGGCTATAGACGAGCTTGAAAGCACCAATCTGGATGATATCGCCCGTATTCAGTTTGTGCGCACCCTTGAGGCGCTGTCCATTGACGAAGGTACCGTTCGTCGAGCCGGCATCACGCAGGAGGGGACCCGTGGTACTCTGGTCGATCTGGGCGTGGAAGCGGGAGACCTGGGGGTTGTCGAGGACGATGTCACAGCCGGCACGCCCAATGGTAATCTGCGGATCGTTCGGATCGAGCTTGTAGCTGTGCGCTACCTGACTGGCCTGGGGCAGACGCGGAACCGCGCTGTTGTAGTAGGTGAGGGTGACAAAGCTGCCTGTGGCCGGATCGCCGATACGGATGACATCGCCATCGGCAAATTGGTGATCGGCAACCCGTTTGCCAGCAAAGAGCAGACCATTGGTCGAGCCGACATCGACGATACGATGGGTCTGGTTGGAAAGCTCAATCTGTGCGTGATGCCCACTGACAAAACGTGAATTGAGCCGCAGATCGTTGTCGGGGGCACGACCCATGGTGAGCTTGGCACTCCCCAGATTCAAGGTGCGGACCTGCCCATCCTCCTGGATTTGAAGTGTTGCACCGAAACCGATGGTTGGCTGAGCGAGTGTGTTCTGCTCACGTCCACACGCCTGGCAGAAGCGTGCGCCGGGGCGTGGCAGTGGGCTCCGACAGTGAACACAGAGTGCAGGATTCGACACGTCGCATGGCTCCTATGCTATAATCTGGCGAGACGTAGGAGGATGGAGATGGGGATGGGTTGGTAGCGCTCTCCCTTCTATTATAGGCCAAGGTTCGTCAACAAGTACCTGCTTTCGCCGCTACCCGCGACGGGTTATGGGGGCGACGCCCCCCACCTTTTGTACCTGTTCACGATCGGGGTAAGCCAACGGCAGGGCAACCACAGGGGGTTGCCCTTACGGAGAGGGGCTACGAGGGTGAGATGCCCTCGCTCTAGGAGAAGTGTGAACAGGTACCACCTTTTCTGGATTGTACGCCATTGACCGATCAGAGTAGCCGAGCATGCGTGACCTGTGGGGCACCGCTCTTGGGCGGTGTCCGCTTCTGTACGCGCTGTGGTGCTGCGGTTACCGGTGAGGCTGACGAGGTGGCCCTCACTACTACAGGGCGGCGACTGCTCCTCACCTCCGATGCGCTGAGCCTGCGTGAACTGCTTGCGGTGGTTGAGGCCGGAGTAGCCTACTGGCGTGAACGCCTCGAGCGTGAGCGGGGTGTCGCCCGTGAGCGTGCTGCAGCGGCGATCAGGCAACTCTCCCAGATTCTCGACAATCTGGCCTTGCAGATCGCCCAGGGCCGTGAGAGCGTGCGCATTACCGGACATCTGCTGCCACAGCGCACGGCACCACGCCCCTGCGCACGTTGTGGTCGTGGTAATCGCGAGCAGGCGAACTACTGCATGGCATGTGGTGCAGCGCTACGCCCCGGGCTCCATCCCCTCGCACCGCCTACTCGCGCACCTAGCCTGAGTATTGCCGCACGGAGTGATGTGGGTCGCAGGCGTCCGCTCAATGAGGATACCTTCTACGCCGGTGAGTTTGCCGTTGCTGAGGGAGTCTTAGGGACACTGCTGCTCGTTGCCGATGGTATGGGTGGACACCAGGCGGGTGAAGTTGCTGCTGCCATGGCCCGTGACGGGCTCAAACAGACACTCACTGCCACGCTGAGCCTTGGGGTGCCTGCTGATGATCTCGGTTGGCACGACCTACTCCGCCACAGTGTGCTTGAGGTCAACCGTCGGATCTATGATCACGCCCAGGCGAACGCTGCCCGGCTTGGTATGGGTACAACGGTGACCCTGGCGGTGGTGACTGGGGGTCGCGCCCACGTTGCCCACGTTGGTGATAGTCGCGCCTATCTGATGAATGCTCAGGGGGTTACGAGCGATGGTTCGACCTGGATCCAGTTGACGACCGATCACACCCTTATCGCACGGCTCGTGGATATTGGCCAGTTGACGCCTGAGCAGGCCCGTCTCCATCCGCAACGGAATGTGCTCTACCGCTCACTCGGGAGTGATCCGACGGTTGAGGTTGATACGTTTAGCCAGGCTCTTGCCCCCGGTGATCTCCTCCTCTTCTGCTCTGATGGTCTGGTAAACTACGTGGAAGATGCTGAGTTAGCCCACATCGTCATCGCCGAGCCGTCGATCGATCGCGCCTGTGAGCAACTTGTTGCCCTAGCGAATGGGCGTGGGGGAAGTGATAATATCTCTGTGGTCATTGCACGCTTTCGCCAATAAGTGTGTTTCAAACTTGTCTGACTGCTCTCCCTACCTCCCCCCGCTGGGGGGAGGAGCCTGCCCCGCGTAGCCTCCGGGGAGGTGAGAAGGGCGCATCCCTCCACCAAGACCCTAACCCAGCCCTGGGACGCCAGAGGGCAATGTCGGCGCAGCCGATAGTGAACCGCTCGACGGGAGGTGTGGAGGGCGAAGCCCTCCACAAAAACGTACCAACCCAGCCCTGGGAGCGCCAGAGGGCAACGTCGGCGCAGCCGATAGTGAACCACATACCTTGAATGGGACGCTTATGCCACGTTGTGCTGTTTGCGGTCAGGATAATCGTACCGAGGCTCGTTTCTGCTATAACTGCGCTACACCGCTGACGCTAACTCGCCCAACTGATGACGATCATCAATGGCTGGTGGCGAACCTGACGCGTGATGCGCTAAGTCAGTCGATGCCTACAACTCGTACCCTGAGCTCGGTGGTGAGCAGTGCTGAGGAGGAGCGTATGGAACAGCCAGCATCCAGGCTCTTTGCCGGACGCTATGAACTGCGTGAGGGTCGTGGAGTACCGTTGATGGTCATTGACACCCAGCCCTGGCGTCGTTGTTGGGCATGTGGCGCGGAGACGAATCAACCTGATGATGGCTTCTGTAACGATTGCGGTGCGGCACTAACCCAGCGTGAGTATCAGGGAGTACTGACTGCGCGGGAGGCAACGGTTGGTGCAGCGCTGATCAACAGGATTAGCGATCCGGACCTCATCAGTCTGTTGCCTACCCTCACCCAGGTTGAGGATGGTGGAGCGATCCTGACGCTGTTACACGATAGTGGACGTGGTTCGATCGCCCTTCCGGTGGATGAAATAGCTGCCCTTACGATTGGCATGCGCCTGGCGAAACTCCTTGCCCATCTCCATGGGCTTGGCCTAGCCCTAGGGGCCTTAACTCCCGCCGATCTCGAGAGTGCACCTGGCACGGTGCGTCTCCGGGCGGTACCAAACCTCCGTGCGCTTGCTACAACTGAGTACGACACGGCGATTCGTGAGGATCTCTATGCCCTGGCTGAGCTCCTTGAGCAGTTGACTGCTACGCCACGTACCACGCGTCGCCTGAGTGAAGAAGAGGCAGCCCAGACAACGACCACGAACGAGGCTGGTCTACCTGCGGTCTTACGCCAGATTCGGGTTGGTGATCTGGATCAGGCTGAGGCGGTTGCCCTTCGTTTCGCGGCGATCCTCGCTGATCGCACCAGTCCCCTCCCACTGCGTCAGATGGTCGGTGCTTGCTCCGACACTGGGGTGGTACGTGATCACAATGAAGATAGTTACCTCACCGTGCAGCTCGGTCTCGACAACAATGGTCAACGTCATGCGTGGGGACTCTACATCGTTTCCGATGGTATGGGTGGTCACGCTGCCGGTGAGGTAGCTAGCGGTCTGGCGGTACGTGCCGCCGCTGAATTGCTCATGGCCGAGTACCTGACCCATGCCATTCAGCCCAACATGGCCTACGACGAGCCTGCCGTCAAGGCTATTGTACAGCGTGCCGTGCTGCGTGCGAATGAAGCGGTTGTTGCTGAAAGCCGCAATCAGGGCAACGACATGGGAGCCACCTTTACATTGGCGCTGGTGGTCGGTGATCGCGTCGTGGTAGGGAATGTGGGTGATAGCCGTGCCTACCTCTACCGTGACGCAAAACTGAGGCGGATCAGCAAAGATCACTCGCTCGTTCAACGGCTGGTCGATCTCGGCCAGCTTAGCCCCGATGAGGTCTACACGCATCCGCAACGCAATGCGGTGCTGCGCTCCCTTGGCGATCGTGCGGAGCTCCTGGTCGACACCTTTAGCGAGCGTCTCCATCCCGGTGATGCCCTGCTGCTCTGCTCGGACGGCCAGTGGGAGATGACCCGCGATCCGACGATGGAGCAGTTGATCGCTCAGGCAGCCGATGCGCAAACTGCTTGCCATGCGCTCGTCGCTGCGGCCAACCAGGCGGGAGGCGAGGATAATATCACGGTGGTACTGGTACAGTTTGCCTAAGGCATGGCTTGTGTACGTTGTCGGCAACTCTCTGTGCACCTCAAACGTCAAAGCAGGAGAGGAGCGTTGAACCGTCTCAGCGACATGATCATGCGAAGGAGTAGCTTACGATGGCCGACAAGGTTACGCTCACATGGAGTTGGGGACGATCACCACTACCGGTCACCGAGGTGCCCCAGGTTGCCTACCTGCTCATTGAGGCAACACCTGTGGCGGCACCGGCTGTAGCCGTGCCGCTCAACTTCTGTCTGGTGCTCGATCGTTCAGGTTCGATGCAGGGCGCAAAGCTTGCCGGCTTGAAAACGGCGACCCGTGGTCTGATCGATACCCTCACCCCTGACGACATGGTCACTATCGTGATCTTCGATGATGCGGTGCAGACTCTCGTACCAGCTACACCAGCTATCAATAAGGCGGCGCTGCTCAATGCGGTTGAGGCGATCAGTGAGCGTGGTGGTACGGCGATGTCGCTTGGTATGCAGGCAGGGCAGACCGAGTTGCTCAAACACACGGGTTCCGATCGACTAAGCCACATGCTCCTGCTCACCGATGGTCAGACCTGGGGCGACGAGGAGCTCTGTCGTACGCTTGCGCGGGATCTGGGCGCACAGGGTGTCCGGATTACCGCGCTGGGCCTGGGTGCTGAGTGGAATGAACAGCTCCTCGACGACCTAGCCGAGGTAACTGGTGGGACATCTGACTATATCGCCGATCCTGAGCAGATCTCGCGCTTCTTCCAGCGGGCGGTGCGTACGGCACAGGGAACCGTGGCTACTGAAGCCCGCCTGCTCTTGCGCTTGGCTCGTGATGTAACGCCCCGGGCCGTCTACCGCGTGACCCCTACCATCGCGAATCTGGGCTACCAGCCCATCGGTGCGAGTGAAGTTGCGATGAAGATGGGCGATCTGGTCGCTGATCAGACCGGTAGTCTGATCATTGATCTCATGCTGCCTCCCCGTGTAGCCGGAACCTTCCGTATCGCCCAGGCTGAACTCCACTATACACCAGTGGGTGGCAGTCAGCCGGAGTTGCTCAAGCAGGATCTGCTGCTCTCCTTCAGCAGTGATCCCACCGCACCTACCTACCATCCGCGGGTGATGAACCTGGTTGAAAAGGTGACCACGTTTAAGCTGCAGACGCGGGCACTGGCCGAGGCCGAGGCGGGAAATCTGGCTGGAGCTACCCAGAAGTTGCGCGCTGCTGCGACACGCCTGCTCGATCTCGGTGAGCTGGAGTTGGCAGCGAAGACGAATCAGCAGGCGGCACAGTTGGAACAGGGAACAGGCCTGAGTGCAGAGAGTCAGAAAGAGATCAAGTACGCAACGCGGCGTCTAACCCAGAAACTTGAGCCGTAGCAGCGATCGAGTGAGGAGAGAAGTTGATGACCAGCTGTCCATCGTGCAATGCCCAGAATGATCCCGGTAACCGCTTCTGCGACCAGTGCGGTACACGTCTGAGTGGAGCCGCTGTGCCTGTAGCCACCCCGCCGCCACCACAACCCGCGGCCGCTCAGCGCTGCCCAGCCTGTGGTGCCGACGTACTACCTGGTGAGGCCTTCTGTGAAAGCTGTGGTGCTAGCCTACAGGCTGTCCCACCCGCTCCTGCAGCTGCGGCGTTCCAGCCCACAATCCTGGCTACCCCTGTCCCCGCTCCACCCGCCCCTGCTGATGCAGCGCTCCAGCCCACCTTGCCAGCTACCCCCGCCCCCACTCCTCGTGAGGGACTCTGCTGGTCGTGTGGGGCTGCAGTGCTCCCCGGTGAGCGCTTCTGCGAGAATTGTGGTGCTGATCTGCTTGCCGCACCGGTTGCACCCCCACCGCCACCGCCAGCGGTCGAGGCAGCACCCCCATCGCCACCGCCAGCGGTCGAGGCAGCACCCCCATCGCCACCGCCAGCGGTCGAGGCAGCACCCCCACCGCCACCGCCAGCGGTCGAGGCAGCACCCCCACCGCCACCTCCAGCGATCGAGGCAGCACCCCCACCGCCACCATCAGTCGACCTTACAGCTCGTCGCACCGAGTTGGAGCAGGAGATTGCGCGTCAGCAGCAGATCATTGGGCAGTTTGAGCAGATGCAAGCAACCTTCGGTGCGGCAACTCCGGCGGCGGTTATTGCCGGGTTGGGCGAAGCTCGGACAGTATTGGCTCGAGCCGAAGCCGATCTGGCTGCACTACCTCCACCTGCGCCCGCCGTCGATCCTGCAGTGGTGAAGGGGCTCGAGGATGAGATTGCTCGTCAGCGCCAGATTATTGCCCAGTTTGAGCAGATGCAAGCAACCTTCGGTGCAGCAACCCCGGCGGCAGTAGTGGCGGGTCTCAACGATGCCCGTGCGGCCCTGACTCGCGCTGAGGCTGATCGTGCCGCATTAGGCGGAACCTCTGCTCCGGTGGTGGTAGCAGCCTCAGCGACGCCTCCAGTGGCGCCGCCACCACCACCAACCCCACCCGCTGGGCCGCGCCTTGTAGTTGCGGATGGTGGCCAGGTGCTGTTGCTACCTACAGATAAGACTGAGATGACGGTTGGTCGTGAGGACCCGGTGAGCAACATCTACCCCGAGATTGACCTGACACCTTATGGTGGTGAGCAGGGTGGGGTTAGCCGTCAGCATGCTCGGCTTATCAAGAGCGGTGGCCAATGGATGCTTAGTGACCTCAACAGCACCAACTACACTCGGCTGGATGGGGTACGTCTGGAGCCAAACAAGCCCCAGCCGCTCCACGATGGTGCCAAGGTGCAGTTTGGGCGCGTGGCGTTGACCTTCCATACATGACCGTCTGACGTACGGGAGGTGTGGAAGGCACAGCCTGCTCACCCCCTCCCAATCTTCCCCCGCCGGGGGGAGGGACCTGCCCCCTGGGAGGTGTGGAGGGCTGCGCCCCTCAGGGGGTTCACTCGTTCGAGAACGGGCATTCCCGTGCATCGCCATGCGCTGTGCGAGCGTGCCAAGGCCCGTACCACCGCAGAGCAGCTCATGGGAGCCTGGGGAAAGTTCCCGGTACGATCCGTGGCCCGTGTGCACCGCGTAGTACCGTTGCGGGCGAGCCGCCCGCGCTCCCGGGGAGCGTGTCACGTGA
>CAIWUD010000516.1 GCA_903915775.1 uncultured Chloroflexota bacterium
CCATCGACCAGTGTGGCAGTGCAAACGAGCTGACGTTCACCCGATCGCGCTTCCATCGCCACATCGTGGAAGGTAAACTCCCCCTCATCGAGCCGGAAGATGGCAAGATCGCCTGGAGCACCAACGCTGAGGGTGCCCAGATCTGGGCGTCCCATGGCCGCCGCTGGTCGACGGGTAGCCCGGTCGATCACATCTGCTAGGCTCATGCCCAGGTTGAGGAACTTGGAGAGGGTGGTTGGCAGATCAAACATTGGACCCTGAACGCTGAGTTGATGGATATCACTGCTGATCACATCAGGGATGATACCTTCAGCCAGGGCCGCCTCTGCCACCTGGTAGCTGAACGAACCGGTCCCGTGGCCAATATCGAGCAGGATACCGCGCTGCTGCAGCTCGCGGGCGATCGGATTGATGCGCCCATCGGCATTGAGCAGACGGTGGGTGCCACCGGTGAAGCAGTGGGTGAGGATGTCGCCTGGGCGCAGCAGGGTGAGGATCTCATCGAGGGCAGGTGGCCCATTGCCAATATGCACCATTAGCGGGAGCGCCACCCGGTCGGCCAGATCACGGGCCATCTGGAGCGGCTTGAGCCCGACGCCGCGGGTGGTATTGCTATCGATACGCGCCTTGATGCCCAGGATCAGGTCGCGGTTGGTCTCGACCATCTGGGCAGCTAGATCGACATCGCAATAGTCGAGGTTGCTGAGCTCCCAGGTGGGTGCGATCAGACCAATAGCGGAGAGGTTAAGGAGGCAGAAGACACGTACCCGTGCCGCCTCACTAATGAACTGGCGAAACCCGGGGAAGCTGTAGGCACCGGCGCTCCCGACATCCAGCCAGGTCGTGACACCGCTACGTGCCGCGACGGGATCGGCCTCAATGCCCCAGTAGGTAACCCCCCAGTAGATGTGGGTGTGGAGATCGACCAGGCCAGGGGTCACAAACTGACCGGTTGCATCGAGCGTAGCGCGGGCGGTAGCAGGGTCGATCGATGGGGCAACCAGGGCGATGCGTCCATCACGAAGCGCGATGTCAGCGTGGGCATCGATCCCGTTGGCCGGGTCGATCACATGCCCTCCGCGCACGAGCAGGTCGTACATAGTGAGCTCCAGAGCGCATAGCAGGCGCCTCTTCCAGTTGGGCGCCCTGCGTCAATCGTAGCGTGAAATAGAGAGATGTCAATCAAGCCCTGACTTTTGCCTGTTCATACTGCTTCCTGGCGGAACCACGGTTGGGTTGGATTTTTTTGTGGAGGGCTTCGCCCGCCACACCTCCCTGGGGGCGGCGAGAGGTAAGCCTCAGGAGGGAGGAGCGGAAGGCTTCGCCCGCCACACCTCCCTGGGGGCGGCGAGAGGTAAGCCTCAGGAGGGGGGAGCGGAAGGCTTCGCCCGCCACACCTCCTGCAAGGTGGCGGCGAGAGGTAAGCCTTAGGAGGGGGGAGCGGAAGGCTTCGCCCGCCACACCTCCTGCAAGGTGGCGGCAAGGGGCAGGCCCCTCCCCCAGCGGGGGAGGTTGGGAGGGGGTTGAGTGGTCCGCGCCCTCCACACCTCCCGGATGCGGTAAGGGGCAAGTCCCTCTCTCCACCTCCCCCGGGGGCTAGTCACGGCGCGTAGCGCACCGTCTGCGCGGTACTCACCTCCAGACCTTCAGCTGTGAAGACACGGAGGCGCAGGGTGTAGTCTCCGGCTGGGAGCCCGCCCGTGTTCCAGACTCCGAGCAGGCCATTCTCAACGATCCGGGCACTCTGACTCAAGGGTTGCCACTGGCTTGGTACTGCGCCGGGGCCCACTTCGAGCGTGTAGGGGCCACGCGCCGTACCACTCACGAGGATCTGAGTAGCCGAGACGACCCCAGTGGTACTAATTGGGTTGAGGAGGGCTGTCGCGAGTTCAGGGGCAGCCGGCGGCTTACAGAGTTCGCTGGGCGGCTGAGGTGCGTTGCGTGCCGCCCAGTCGCGGAACTCTGGTGGATAGATGGGGTAACGCTGCTCACGGACTTCAGCGGCGGGGGTGTAGGAGGCGGCCAGACAGCTGCCATCACCGCCGACACGTAGCGTCTGGTAGCGCACATCAGCCTCATCGGGGCCGACCCCAGCCACGAAGAGCTCGCTGATGGGGCGTGGGCAGCCCGAGTCGGGGCCGACGCGCCCACCTGTATCAGCACAGATCGTAACCTCTTCGATTCCAGCTGGGCGGGGAAAGGCTGTTGCCGGCAACCCATCGTGGTAGCGCAACATCAACTCGCGCCAGATCCGGGCGGCACCATTCGACCCGGCTACCTCTTGCATTGGGCTCGAGTCGTTGTTTCCAACCCACACCCCGATCGTCACCGCGGTTGAATAGCCTACGGCCCACGAGTCGCGAAAGCTGTTTGAGGTGCCCGTCTTCACCGCGGCAATCGTACTGGGCAGCTCCATGGGGTTATCACGGCCAAACATGAAGTGCCTGGCCAGATTGTCGCTTAGGATGCTGGTGATGAGGTAGGCGATCTGCTCGCTCTGTGGGCCAAAGGCAGGCCGTCCACGCTCGGGTTGCCAGCGCTCGAGCAGTTCACCGCGACTGTTGGTCACCTTGAGAATGGCAACAGGGGCGCTATAGCGACCAGCGTTCCGGAGCGCCTGGTAGGCACCGGCGAGCTCTAGGAGCGAGACCTCGTTGCTCCCCAGGGCCATGGCGAGGCCGTAGCGACTCGGATCGTCAAAGCTGCTTACGCCCAGTTGGCCCATCTGCTCGACAAAGCGTTCAATACCGACAAACTCCAGCGCCTTCACCGCCGGGATGTTGAGCGAGTTGGCCAGGGCCATGCGTAGCCGCAGCGGGCCGTGGAACTGATTATCGTAGTTACGCGGCTCATAGACCTCCCCCGAGC
>CAIWUD010000517.1 GCA_903915775.1 uncultured Chloroflexota bacterium
GATATCGGCTGGGTGGTCGGTCATAGCTACATCGTCTACGGTCCACTCCTCAAGGGCGTAACCACGGTGGTCTATGAAGGGCGCCCTGACCATCCCGACCCTGGCATCTGGTGGCGCGTGATTGAGAAGTATGGCGTGACCCACGTCTTCACGGCACCAACGGCCATGCGCGCCCTGCGCAAGTTTCCCGAGCAGTGGATGCGGAGTGCCGATATCAGCTCGTTGCGCCTGCTCTACGCCGCAGGTGAACCGCTCGACGCCCCAACCTACGAGTGGGCAAGCAATACCCTCGGGGTGCCAGTGATCGACCACTACTGGCAGACAGAGAGTGGCTGGGGCATGCTCGCGAACCCCGTAGGTGTGGAGTTGCAGCCCATTAAGCCTGGTTCGCCGACCAAGCCTACCTTTGGCCACCGGCTTGAGGTCGTGGATGCCGATGGGAATCCCATCCCTCGTGGTGAGAAGGGCTTCATGATCGATCACGGCCCACTACCACCCGGTATGCTGATGACCCTCTGGAACGATGATGAGCGCTACCTCAAGAGCTACTGGGAGCACTTCAAGGGGAAACAGGTCTACATGACCGGGGACTACGCCATCCAGGATGCGGATGGCTACTTCTGGATGTTGGGCCGCGCCGATGAGGTGCTCAATGTTTCGGGGCATCGCTTGGGTACCCGCGAGATCGAAGAGGTCATCTCGGGTCATCCTGCTGTCGCAGAGGCAGCGGTGATCGGGGTACGCCACGAACTCAAGGGTGAGGGGGTGCTCGTGCTCTCGGTTCTGAAGCAGCACATCACTCCCGCCGAGCGCGACAGCGTCAGCCGGGGCATTACCCAACTGGTACGTGAGCGTATTGGTGCGATTGCTACACCCGATGCCATCCACTTCGTCAATTTGCTTCCTAAGACGCGCTCGGGTAAGATTATGCGCCGTGTGATCCGCGCAGTCTACCAGGGTGATAGTATCGGTGATCTGAGCACGATCGAGGACGATGCAACCGTCGATATGGTGCGTGAGGCCGTCGATATGCTCAAGGGCGATCTCTAGGATCCTTCACAGGTTGCGGGGGGTGATCCTCCCCGCGCCTGCGCACGAAGTTGTACGCTCTGCTGTCTGAGGCAACAAGGAGGTTCCCCTTATGTCCGAGTCCACTGATGCGGCAACGCCTCCTCTTACGGGAGAGGTGTTCTACCCCCATGCATCGATCGTCGAAAACTCGAATGTGATGGCCTACGCCCACGCAAAGGGTCTCTCTAGCTACGAGGAGCTCCATCAGTGGACCCTCGACCATGGTGAGGAGTTCTGGGGTGATATGGCCAGGGAGCTTGAGTGGCACGAGCCCTGGACCCAGCTGCTTGACGATAGTAACAAGCCCTTCTTCAAGTGGTTCGTCGGTGGGAAGACCAATATCGTCCACAATGCGATCGATCGTCACGCACGGTCGTGGCGCAAGAACAAACTGGCCATCATCTGGGAGGGTGAGGATGGGAGCCAGCGTACCTTCTCTTACCA
>CAIWUD010000518.1 GCA_903915775.1 uncultured Chloroflexota bacterium
ACGGAATCGTTTCTTCGCGTACGAGTCCAGGGAGGGGCACATGCAGTTCCCGGAGTACATCAAACATGCTCAGTTGAGGGAGTGGATCACCGATATCGCCAACCTGTGTCAGCCTGATGCGGTCTACTTCTGTGATGGATCTGCAGAAGAGTATACCCGTCTCTGCAACGAGATGGTTGAGGCTGGTACCTTCATTCGGTTGAACCCTGCAAAACGTCCCAACAGCTTCCTCGCCCGCTCAGATCCTAGTGACGTCGCCCGTGTGGAGGATCGTACCTTCATCTGTTCGCTGGTGAAGAGTGATGCCGGACCAACCAACAACTGGATGGCACCCCGAGAGATGAAGGAGACGCTGAACCGGCTGTTCACTGGTGCGATGCGTGGTCGTACGCTCTACGTCATCCCCTTCAGCATGGGGCCACTCGGCTCACCCATTGCCCATATCGGTATTCAACTCTCCGACTCACCCTACGTGGTGGTGAGTATGAAGCTGATGACGCGCATGGGCAAGGCGATCTACACGGTGCTGGGCGAGCGTGGTGACTACATCCCATGTATTCACACGGTTGGTGCCCCTCTCGAGCCGGGTCAGCAGGATGTTGCCTGGCCCTGTAATCCGACGACCAAGTATATCGTCCATTTTCCCGAGGAGCGCTCGATCTGGTCGTATGGCTCAGGGTATGGTGGCAATGCGCTGCTGGGGAAGAAGTGCTTTGCCCTGCGGATCGCCTCGGTCATGGCACGCCAGGAGGGCTGGTTAGCCGAGCATATGCTGATCCTGGGGGTCAAAGAGCCAAGTGGGCGTAAGACCTATCTTGCTGCTGCGTTCCCATCGGCTTGTGGCAAAACCAACTTTGCCATGCTCGTGCCACCCAAGGTCTTCCAGGAAGAGGGTTGGGAGGTCACCACGATCGGTGACGATATCGCCTGGATCAAGCCTGGCCCTGACGGTCGCCTCTATGCGATTAACCCTGAGGCAGGCTACTTTGGTGTTGCCCCAGGCACGTCGCACGATACCAATCCGAGCGCCATGGCGAGTTGCGAAAAAGATGCGATCTTCACCAATGTTGCCCTGACCGATGATGGTGATGTCTGGTGGGAGGGGATGACGAAGACCAAACCAGCCCACCTGATTGACTGGAAGGGGAAGGAGTGGACTCCGGAGAGTGGCACCCCCGCAGCCCACGCGAATGCACGTTTTACTGCGCCGGCAATCAACAACCCGGTGCTCGATCCAGCCTGGGATGATCCCAAGGGTGTCCCGATCAGTGCCTTTATCTTTGGTGGACGCCGGAGTACGACGATACCCCTGGTCTACCAGGCTTTCAACTGGAACTATGGGGTCTACCTGGCTGCTACGATGGGCTCGGAGACAACGGCTGCAGCTTTTGGTCAGCAGGGTGTGGTGCGCCGTGATCCCTTCGCGATGCTTCCCTTTGCCGGCTACCACATGGGTGACTACTTCAACCATTGGCTGCAGTTTGGGCGCGAGATCTACAACCCGCCACGCATCTTTGGGGTCAACTGGTTCCGTAAGGATGCCCACGGAACGTTTGCCTGGCCTGGCTTCGGTGAGAATATGCGCGTGCTCAAGTGGATTGTGCAGCGAGCGCACGGTGAGACCTACAGCGTCGAGAGTCCCATCGGCTGGATTCCGAACTACGAGCACTTGGATTGGCGCGGCCTCGACTTTAGCCCTGAGCAGTTCGAGCAGGTGATGCAACTGCATATTGACGATTGGCAGCAGGAGATTCTGCTCCACGAGGAGCTCTTCATCAAGCTCTACGATCGCTTGCCCAAAGAGCTGGTCAATGTCCGTGACTTGATCCTCTCGAGTCTCTGGCGTACACCCAAGAATTGGGGCCCGATCTACGAATAGGCCATGGCCCAATTTCGTCTGCGCCGATGTGACACGCTTCTGGGAGGGCGCAGCCCTCCATACCTCCCGGAAGCGTGTCACACGTTATAGTGTGGTAGCGCCAGGTAGTGGGGCGTTACTACCACCTCTCCTTCGCTCTAGGTAGCCCCGGGAGACAACTGTGCTGCGTACCCTTGGTCCTACGCTGAAGCCCTACGTTCGTCTTGCCGCGCTCCTCGACTCGCCTCGCTATACGCCGAGCCAGATTGTCGAGCGCCTCATGCGCGTCAGTCCGCCCGTGGCTAACCTCGCCACACCCCCTGATCCCCAGGCCCTCGTTGATGATCTGCTCTGCCTCCGGCTGCTTCAGCCGCTCAAGCCTAGAGGCTTCTACCGTCGTTGGCCCTACCTCGATGGCGCTATCGAGAGCCAGATGCTCCGCTACGTCGCTCTCACGCTCCTCGTGCCCCTCGGCAACGGTGGCTATGAACTGCCGATCCTACGCGCTCCCCTCGATGGTGCCCCCCATCCTGTAGCTGCATGGCCCTACCAGGAGCAACTCCTGGCCTGGTACGAGGAAGCAGGCCTCGTACGCACCGATGGAAGTGGCTCCTGGTATGCCCTCCCTGATGCGCTCAATCCGCCCCTGGCTGATACTGATTGTGCACGCGCCCTCGACAAGTTCCTCGCCCATCTCAAACGGGTTCGTGTAACCTCGGCCACACCCCCCCCGATTGATATGGGTAGCCTACCGGTCCTCCCTCGTGCACTGCTCGAAGCGCGTATCGCGGAGATCCAGCGCGAACTGCTCATTGATCGGGGTACGATCCTGCGCATCTATCGCGCGCTCATTGCTGGCCACCACGTCATGCTCACTGGTCCACCAGGAACTGGTAAGACCCACTTGGCGCGGCTCCTCCCACGGCTGCTCTGGCGTGATGAGAAACCGCTACGTCAGCTCACGATGGGCAGTGATCCACAGTTTGCACCGATTGAACCACCTACCGAGCGCTCAGTCTACCGTGATGGCTATCTGGCCGAGGTCGTGACCGCGACTGAAGAGTGGGGTGTACGCCACGTCATTGGTGGTATCACACCGCAGGTCATCCGTGAGGATGGGCGCTCCATGCTCGTCTACCAGGTGCGTCACGGTATCCTGACGCGTACGCTCCTGAGTAACTATGCCGGCTATGATGGGGTCACCATCCCAACGCCCCTCCGACGCCAGGAGGTGGTTGATGGCGATACACGCTACCGTGGGCGTTGGCTGGTGATCGATGAGTTCACCCGCGCACCGATCGATGCTGCCTTTGGTCCGCTCCTGACTACCCTGGGCGGACAGCATGACGCCCGCCTGCCCGTTCCTACCGATGATGGTGACGTGCAGGTGCCCATGCCAAAGGATTTTCGCATCATCGGTACGCTCAACAGCTTTGATCGCCACTTCCTCAATCAGATCAGCGAGGCGATGAAGCGTCGTTTCACCTTTATCGACATTCTCCCTCCGCGACGCCAACATGCGGAGGCCGAGCGGGGGGCCGTGGTCATGCGCGCCCTGCAACGGCTACAAGAGCAACGCGTGCTGGAGCCTGGTGGTGATCGGCCAGAAGGTCCGATCATGTGGAGGGGTATCCTCATCGTTAGCCGTCCCGAGGGTTTGGTCACTACAGAGCCCGAATACAGGCTGGCATGGAGTGACCCGGCGGCTGAGCAGGCGTTCAACTGCCTCTGGCGCATTTTCAGCGCCATCCGTGTCTATCGACAACTTGGCACTGCCCAGGCCGAAGCGGTCTGTCGGGCGCTCTTTAGCGGCTATATCATTGGCATGGACTGGACGGAGGCTCTCGACTCGAGTCTGGCAGATACCCTTGCCGATCAGCTCCAGGTGCTCACTCGCGATGAGTTGCGCATCATGCTCGCCTACCTTGACTATGCCGGTGATCCCGAACAGTTTGTCGAGCAGGTGCGCCGGATTGTAAACGGTCTGCCGGCAGTGCGTCAGACGGCCCACCTGGTACAACTACGCAGCGTTGATGATCGCTCGGGGAGCGATCCAATCGATGTGGCTCACGTTGATCGGCTCACGCTGTCTCAACTTGAGCGTATCTTCGCACTCCGTGATCCCCTCCTCGTGAGCGGACAAGGCCTCTTTGCCCAGCGCCTGCAGGCCTTTGTTACTGAACGCGGTCTCTAGTACGACCGCCATGGGCCATGGTACGTGTTCACGGTTGGGATAAGCCAATGGCAGGGCAACCACAGGGGGTTGACCTTACGGGGAGGGGCCACGAGGGTGAGACGCCCTCGCTCTAGGAGAAGGGTGCACAGGTACGGACCATATTTGGGCTTGACGGTTCGACGGGAGTTGTCCATCTGGTTGCCGCTGTTGTTGCGCATGTGCTACACTGTGGCGACATTCAGCCCTCTCTCCGGAGGTTCACGTGTCTGACGACGACCAGCAACCGATCGCACCTGCGCAGCGCTCTCGGATCAGCCGTGATACGCTGCTGTTGCTTGGCGCCCTCTCGTTTCTCATTGTGGCCGTCGCCCTCACTTTCCTGTTCACTCCTGGCTCAACGCCTGAGCTACTCCCTACCGCTACTACTGCTGTGGAGGCCTATCCCGCCGCTACACCGGTGAGTGAGTTACCTGCGTACCCTGTACCCTACCCGACGCCCTTTGCTCAGAGTGAGCCCTACCCGACGCCCTTTGCTCAGAGTGAGCCTACCCCGACGCTGTCCGATCAGATTGGACTGCGGCCTGATTCCACCTCTAGCGCCTACCCTGTTCCCATCGGTGAGGGTACGCCACCGCCACTGCCTACATTTAGTCCAGAGAGTGTGACTCCCATACCTCCGGAACCACCGACCCTGCCACCCCTACCGACGCCAGAGCCACCAACGGATACGGCCGTTCCTGAACCCCAGCCAACCATCCCGCTGCCCGAACCTACGGCAACGGTGGAGCTCACGCCAAGCCCGACGCCACTGCCCACACGCACACCACCGCCACCAGCCGACACCTTGCGTGGGAGTGTGCGCTGGAGTAGTACCCAGAGTCCGATCACCCTCGTGCGTGACCTGCAGATCGCACCTGGCGCGGAGCTCCTGATCGAGCCAGGGGTGGAGGTACGCCTGGATCCAGGGGTGTCGATCTATGTGGATGGCGGTCGTCTGATCGCCGCGGGCCTCGCTGATCGTCCAGTACGGTTTATCGGTACAAGTGGGATGCGTTGGAGTGGCATCTTTGGACGGCCAAACAGCTTTGTCTTTTTCGAACATGTGGAGGTGCGTGGCGGTGGTATTGGGGGGAGCGTCATGGCATTGGAGCAGAGTGAACTCGTCATCCGTACGAGTCGCTTCAATGATAATGGTGGCGCGATTGTGCTGACTGACACCCGCCTCGATCTGCGTGATAGTGAGGTTGCGGGGAATGATCTGCCGTTTGGAGCATCGCTTGAGGCAGACTACAGCCGGGGCAACTCCGTGACCCTGATTGGCAATCGTATCGGTGGTAACCGGCTGACACCAGGTACCCCCCAGGTACGTATCACGCATCAGAGTGGTGTTGATACACTCAATCTAACCCTGGAACGTAACCTGTTTCGTGATGGTACACCCAATCTACAGCTCGTGACGAATGGAACGCTGCAAGGCACCCTGCGCTGTAATAGCATGATCGGTGATGCTCAAGGCTTTAGCCTGCGTACCCGTACGGCGCAGACAGCACCGAATGGCCTCCCGCCAATGGCGCTGCGCATAGAGGAGAACCAGATTGACGATCACACCCCGCCCATTATTCCGATCTACCTAGAGTTTGGTCTTGGACGTGGGGCAACCAGCGATGTCATGCTCGATATGCGCAACAACTGGTGGGGTGCTGCATCAGGGCCCTATGATCCGGATACGAATCCCCTTGGTCGCGGCGACTCCGTGGGGGTCAATATCCAGTATGCCCCCTGGCTGACTGCTTCGCCGGCCTGTGCTCCGCGCTGAACCAGCTTACACCTCATCGTGGGGGCTGGGGAGGGTTTCCCACGCAGCGTCCCGTGAGGGGTAATAGGTTTCAGGGTAGTAGTTACCCAAGGTTGCGCAGATCGAAGATGGGACCATCTTTGCAGCGTAGGCGGGGGCCATCGCGGGTCTCAACGGTGCAAGCCAGGCAACTGCCAAAGCCACAGGGCATTGGTCCGGCGAGGAGTGCAGAGGCAAAACCTGGCTTCCAGCGGAGGCGTCCATTGCGTACAGCAGCGCTGGTGGCGGGTACGAGGTCGCTGGTCAGGGCCAAGAAGATCTGGTCGGCCCACATGATTGGTGTGGAACTGAGCGTTGTGGGCGTGTCGTATGTTGTAGCACTCAGCAGGGTGAGGAGCTCGGCACTAGTGTGCGCCGTCTGGTATTCGATTGCTGACGGGAGTAGGTAGGGAGGGGGCAATCGATCGGGTGGGGCGGCGGCAAGTAGCATGACTGCACACTGGCGGGCAGCAGCGCTGCGTGCCATGAAGAGGAGGGCTGGCAGCGCTGAACCTGTTCCGGCCAGGAGCAGGTTGCGCGTACGTTGGTCGAGGGCAAAACCACTCCCGATCGGTCCGTAAAGATCGAGTTGTGCAGTCACCGGCTGGGTAGCCAGCCAGACCAGCCCACGCTCTTCGGGGCTGATTAAGAGATCGACACTTCCTTCAGCAGGATCGGCACCAGCCAGGAAGAGTGAGCGGCGGACGAGTGGATCGCTGCTCCCTGCTGGCGCACAGCGGACGAGAACTGCCTGACCGGGCCGTGCGCTACGGGCTAGCTCGGGCGTGTACAGCCGTAGGAGGGAGAGCGCACCTCCATGGTGGCGCTCGAGAATGGTTGGTTCATAGTAGGGCATCGGTATGCCTCAAACTTTCGAAAGGGGTGGAGGACGAAGTCCTCCACAAAACTACCCCTCCCAGCCTGCTTCTAGGAGGGGTAGTTCCACAGACTGGTATAATAACGATCGCACGACCTCAGAGGCCAGGAGCCGATATGCAGCTGTTCAATTCGCTCACGCGCACGAAAGAGTACGTTACCATCCCCCACGATCGCCCGATGACCCTGTACGTCTGTGGTGTGACGCCGTATGATACGACCCATATTGGTCATGCACGCACCTTCCTGACCTTCGATCTGCTGATACGGTATCTGCGGAGCCAGGGTGCCGAGGTTCGCTACTGTCAGAATGTCACCGATGTTGATGATCCGCTCTTTGCGCGGGCCGAGCGCGATGGGATCGGCTGGCGCGAATTGAGTGAGCGTCAGGTGGCCCAACTCGTCGCCGACTACCAGGGAATGAACCTGCTGCCGCCAACCTACTTTCCACGCGCTAGCGAGGAGATTGGGGCGATGATCCCCATCATTGAGCGGCTGATCGCGTTGGGGCACGCCTACGTGGTTGGTAGTGAAGTCTACTTCAGCGTTCGCACCGATCCCGAGTTCGGCAGGATGGCGCGCATGGGGTACGATGAACTGTTAGCCCTTGCAAACCAGCGCGGGAACAACCCGCACGATCTGCGTAAGCGCGATCCGCTCGATTTTGTACTCTGGCAGAGTGGTGCTCCTCGTGATCCGAAGTGGGAGAGTCCATGGGGGCTAGGTCGACCTGGGTGGCATATCGAGTGCAGTGCTATGGCCACACGCTACCTTGGTGATCAGATCGATATCCATGGCGGCGGCGCCGATCTCATCTTCCCCCACCACCCCTGTGAGATCGCCCAGACAGAGCCCGTGACGGGGAAGCGCCCCTTCGTCACGACCTGGATGCACGCCGGCCTGGTCTGGCTGGATGGCGAGAAGATGAGCAAGTCTCTCGGTAATCTCGTCTTTGCCCGTGATGCCCTGCGCGAGCATGGGGCTGATGCCCTGCGCTGGTACCTCATGACGCAGCACTACCGCGAAGATTTTGACTACAACCGTACGACCGTGCAGAGCTATGGGCAGCTTGCGCTTCAACTCCGTCAGGCGGTGGCTGCACGCGGCGGCCAGAGTAGTCCCCTCGATCTGAGTGTCGCACGTGATGCGTTTATCGCGGCTATGGCTGATGATCTCAATACACCCGCTGCCTTAGCAATCTTGCACACTATGGTGGGCGAAACGCTCAACGCAGCTGCCGAAGGTCGTGCCGTGGAAGGGGCTGCTGCTACGGTGCGTGAACTGGCGCTACTATTTGGTTTCACGCTGGGCCCTGATGTGCCGTAGCACGATGATCTGGTGGGAGGTGTGGAGGGCTTTGCCCTCCACAAGAAACTGACCTAGCCTTGGTAACGCCAGACGTCCATGCCGGCGCAGCCGAAACTGGGCTCTTCCCTAGATCACCTCGATCTGATCCTTGCCACCGTAGATCGTCCACCAGGGCTTTGCACCCTGGGCCAGTACGGTGTTGAGTGCCGTAATGTTCGCAACACCACGATCCTCAAGCCAGGCCTCGAGCCCATCCATACCCTCGCGTCCATAGACTGGGATCCCCTCTTGCCAGGTAGCGCGCCCGCAGAGCACGCCGGCAAAGGGTGTACCAGCTTCGGCAGCCAGTTCGAGCGTCTCGTTGAAGACCTCGTTGGCAACACCGGCGCTCAGGTAGATGAACGGCTTTTGGGCCACAGCGGCAGCCTGGCGGAAGTGCTCCTTGGCTTCCTCTCGGCTGTAGGCTTTCACACCGCCAAAAGCACGCATCCCTTCAACGAACTTCACATTGACCGGTACCTCGACCTTCAGCACATCAACGCCGTACTGCGGCTTCGAGAACTCGGCCATGTAAGCAGTCACATAGTTCGGCTTCACCCGTGCAAATTCAAGTGACTTTTCGTCCATGCTATCATCGTAGCAGATCGGCTCGAGGAAGAAGGGAATATCAACCCCAGCACACTCGGCACCCACCCGTTCAACGAAGGCGTGTTTCACTTCATTGATCCGGGGATCATCGGATGGGTTATAGTAGAGCAGGATCTTGACCGCATCGCCACCCACCGCCTTGATCCGACGTACACTCCACTCGCCGAGGAGATCAGGTAGCCGTCCCTTGACATTCACATCGTAGCCAGTCTTCTCGTAGGCCAGGAGGACGCCGGTACCAGGAGCTCGCTGCTCGAGGGCCGGTAGCCCATACTCGGGATCCATGAGAATGGCACTGGCATGCCTGGTGAGCACACGAGTTACTGCAGACTTAAAGAGGGTCAGATCCGCATCACTGGCATCACTGCCCCGCGCCTTAGCGATCGCTTTCTTGAGTGAGCCGCGCTGATCCATGGCAGCAGCGGCGATCACCCCCTTATCATCGGCACAGGCCTGTATTCCGGCAAACTTGCCTCTCGTCATCTGGACTTTAGCCATGCGCTTTGCTCCGTTTTCACTATGGAGGCCTACCCACGATCTATTATAACAGCCCTACTACCCTTGGTTGGCTAAGCTTCCTTGACAGCGTCAAAATGCTGATGCTATACTTTTGACAGATCCTGCAATAAAAACTCGAGATGTGTGTAGACATATGACGGCTGAGCGTAAAGAGCAAGGCTTGACCAGGCGCAATATTATGCAGCTTCTGCGCCGTCATGGCGAGCTAACTGCTCTCGAGTTGAGCGACCACCTCGGTGTGGGGGCTGTTGGTATTCGTCAACATCTGGGGTTGCTCGAGCGTGATGGGCTCATCCGGATCGCTGGACTGCGCCGCGGCGTTGGGCGTCCGTCCAATATCTATGCCCTGACCGAAGCAGCGAAGGTCTGGTTTCCCAACCACTACGACCACCTGGCGCTAAACTTGCTTGATCAAGTCGAGGTTATTGGCGGTACAGAGGCTCTTACAACCTTATTGGGCCACTGCCGGGCCCAACAAGCCCGTGAGCTTGCCCCGGTACTCACTGGCAAATCCCGCCGTGAACGTGTAGCTACGCTCGCCGAGAAACTCGCTGAGCAGGGCTACATGTGTGAGTGGGAGGAGGCGAGTGATGGTTCACTCCTACTTACCGAGTATAATTGTCCACTCGACTGCGTTGCTCGACGTCACCAGCAGTTCTGTGTTCAGGAGCAACTGCTCTATATTGAACTGCTTGAAGCGCCAGTGATTCAGGAGAGTACGATTGCCCAAGGGAGCTTATGCTGCCGCTACCGCATTCCACCCGCTGAAGCTGATCTGAATAGTGGAGGTACGAACGATGGCCTTTGAGTTGCCACCCTTGCCCTACGCCTACACGGCACTCGAGCCTCACATCGATGAGGCGACGATGCACTACCATCACGATAACCATCACAACACCTACGTCACCAATCTGAACAACGCCCTTGCCAAATATCCCGACTTGGCAGGCAAGAGTCTCGAGGCGCTCCTTGCCGATCTCGATGCTATTCCCGCTGATATTCGCACTATTGTTCGTAACAATGGTGGTGGCCACTGGAACCACACCTTCTTCTGGGAGATTATGGGCCCGGGTGGTGGCGAGCCTGAGGGTGCTTTGGCCGAGGCGATCAATGCGGCCTTTGGCAGCTTCGCCGATTTTAAGGATAAGTTCAAGACGGCTGGTCTCGGGCGCTTCGGCTCCGGCTGGGCGTGGCTCGTTGCCGCTTCCGATGGTACCCTGAGCATCATGAGCACGCCGAACCAGGATAACCCGCTCATGGAGGGGAAGACGGCCATCCTCGGTGTTGACGTCTGGGAGCACGCCTACTACCTCAAGTACCAGTTCCGCCGTCCCGCCTACATCGACGCCTGGTGGAATGTGGTCAACTGGGCCAAGGTTGGTGATCTCTACGCTGCCGCCCGGGCCTAAACTGCAGGGTGGTAGATTGATCGGGGGCGTGAAGGGTGCTTATCCTTCACGCCCCGCTGTTTTTAGGTGAGGACGGTGCGTGCGGTGTGCATAGCAATCATGCGCGCCTCATCAGTTGGAATGACCCAGGCCTCGACGCGGCTCTCAGGCGTGCTGATACGCGGCCCATGCTGCTCGTTAGCCCTGGCATCACAGCGAACCCCGAGCCACTCGAGGCCTGCACAGACACGGGCGCGGATCAGTGCGGAGTTCTCGCCAATCCCGGCAGTGAAGATAAGCCCATCGATACCGCCTAGTACTGCGGCCAGCGCACCTGTCTCACGCACGATCCGGTAGACAAAGTAGTCGAGTGCCTCGGCAGCCCACGGATCAGTGCTACGCTCCAGTTGGCGCATATCGTTGCTTACGCCAGAGAGCCCCAACAGACCTGAGCGCTTGTAGAGTAGCTCCTCGATCTGTCGAGCACCCATGCCCTTCTCCTGCATCAGGTAGAGCAGTACACCAGGATCGATCTGGCCACAGCGTGTTCCCATAGGCAGTCCGTCGAGCGCGGTGAAGCCCATACTGCTATCATAGCTCCGTCCTTCCCGGATCGCGCACATGCTCGCACCATTGCCAAGATGGGCTACGACAATACGGCCGTTGGCGATCGCTGGCGCAATATGGGGCAGGGTCTGGGTAATATACTCGTATGAAAGGCCGTGAAAACCATACCGCCGCACCCCTTCGTCGTAGAGCTCGCGCGGAATGGCAAAACGATCGGCAACGAGAGGATGGCTGCGGTGAAATGCGGTATCAAAGCATGCAACATTTGGGACACCGGGCAGGAAGTCCATCGTCGCCGCAATCCCAGCCAGATTAGCGGGCTGGTGGAGGGGGGCCAGTGAGACGTAATATTCGAGATCACGGAGGACGGTATCATTCAGGAGTACCGGGGCACTGTAGCGTGGCCCACCGTGAACGACACGATGACCAACACCGATGAGGCCATCCTCGGGCAGTTGCGGATCGAGCCACGCGGCGAGTTGCTCCAGGGCATAGGCGTGGCCGCGACCCAAAGGGGGATCGATCCAGGTCTGCTCATGGATCAGGTGGCCACTTCCATCTCGCACCAGAAAGTGCGGCTTGCTGCCGATACCCTCGATCTGCCCGTCGTAGCGCACATGTAGCGCGTCGTCGTGCTTGTCGAAAAGGGTTGATTTGATGCTGGATGAACCAGCATTTAAGACGAGAATGCTTCTGCTCATGATGCGCCTCCTAGGCGTGGTTCAACTTCGGCTGCGCCGATTGCGCACGCTGGCGCTACCAGGGTTGGGTCGGGATCTTTTGTGGAGGGCCGCGGCCCTCCACACCGCCCGTCGAACTCATACCCTAGGGTTTGAACGTGGCACATCACCAACTGCTGGGAGTTACCACTGCGACAGGTTACCTACGCAGTAGCATGGCTCAGCTTCAGTTGGTTACGGCGGGCGTGGACACAGAGCACGGCTACCGCACACGAAGCTAGACGTGCGCGTACACTGTCAGCCCGACTGGTTAGGATGATTGGTACCCGTGCCCCCACCACAATACCAGCCGCCTCGGCGCGGGCAAGGAAGGTGAGTTGCTTCGCCAGGATGTTGCCTGCCTCGAGATTGGGTACCAGTAGAACATCGGCTTGACCAGCTACTGGCGAGACAATCTTCTTCGTTCGGGCAGCCTCCATGCTGATGGCATTATCGAGCGCCAGGGGTCCATCAAGGATACCGCCCGTGATCTGGCCACGATCAGCCATCTTGCAGAGTGCTGCAGCATCCAGCGTCGAGGGAATATCGGGTGTGACCGTCTCAACTGCCGAGAGGATGGCTACCTTCGGTCGCTTGATCCGTAATACCTGCGCCAACTCGATCGCATTCTGGCAAATGTCGGCCTTTGCTTTGAGATCAGGGGCAATGTTCACGGCACCATCGGTGATGATTAGCGGCTTGGGATAGGTGGGCACATCCATGATAAAACAGTGGCTGATCCGTCGACTGGTGCGGAGGCCCGTCGTTTTATTCACTACCTCGGCCAGCAGTTCGTCGGTGTGGAGGCTCCCCTTCATCAACGCATCTACCTCGCCCAGACGCACCAACTCGACCGACTTTGCCGCCGAATCGTGACTATGCTCCGCATGCACCAGACGGTAAGGGCTGAGGTCCAGACCTTCACGCTCGGCAAGGGCCTGCATGCGTGGAATGGGGCCAACGAGAATGGGGATGATCAGCCCCTGCTTTGCGGCGTCAATCGCCCCGGTGAGTGAGACATCATCGCAGGGGTGTACGACTGCCACGGTAATCGCCTCCAGCGATCGACACGCCTGCATCAACATCTCATAGCCATTAAAGCCATTACCTTCAGACTCATCGTCTGGTACTGAGGGAGGGCTGCCATTCGTCATAAAGGATTCCCTTTCTACCGTAGGGACCAGGAACGCGAGGGTACGATCCCCTTCTCCTGTGAGGTGCTCAGGTCGACTCTAGCATACAGCGACCGAGTTACAAGCGAGGAACAACCTGCTCAGTTGAGTTGGAGTGTGGTGTAAACGATCGCCACAAACATGACCAGACCGAGAAGACTATACTCGAGCAGCAGCCGACGTGAGAGCTGTCCGCCACTCATAGAGTGCAGCAGGCTTACCGCAAGGTAGAAGACTACGAGAAGGAGCGTGCCCGCGATGAGAAAAGTGGTTGACCAGTAGTTGATCGCCCAGGTCACCTCTGCCATAATCAAGCCCACCAGGAGACTCAGCGGGAGCGCGTTCGTGCGCGTGGGGTTGGCTAGCAGTGCGTAGGCGATTAGCAGCGCCGTACCTCCGATCAGACTGGCCGAGTAGAGCGTACGGTAGCGTGTATAGTAGATCGCGCTGAAGATACCGAAAGCCATCAGGTAGCCGAGCAGTTGTAATACCACCTGGGCACGTTGGCTCAGCACGGGGCTTCGATCGAGGAGGTAGTGTTGAGCGATCAGAATGATCAGGAGCGAACTACCGGCAGTAGCTAGGGCGAGGGCGAAAGCGGTACCATCGAGCCGGTCGCTGAAGAGCCGGAAGAAGGCAAACGACCCAACTACGCCAAAAGAGGGTAGGATCCAGAATGAGGGGGCGATCTCGAAGGTAAGGGGACCAAGCTTGACGGCAACAAAAGTTCGTGTCTGCACCTGGGGGTGGGCACGGGCGAGGAGATCGGCGCCGGCACTTGTGATGGCCGCTAATGATCCAACCAGAAACCAGGCCAGTGAAATGGTGGGTAGATCACCGCCGAGTACAATGCGTAGGGTATTAGGGTTGCCATCGACGAGAAAGATAACGGCGAGCCCAATCAGAATAATCAGGGTGAGCGAGAAGATTCGATCAAAACGGGGTGCACTTGCTGTATTACTGAACATATGTACTACCTTACAGTACGTGACCATCTTGCGGGGCCTGGAGAGAGAATAATGAACCTGGGTATGTTGCACAGATTTTCTGTGCAAATGCTCGCCATACGGTTGACATGCCTATCTGAGCGTGTTATAGTTTAAATATAAAGGAATTATATGGTAGCGTACCCCGCTATGTGAAGCGCCAAGCAACTCCAGAGGTTGTTCGTGATGCGCGCCAGGATAATGCGCCATGAGTGTGATAACCGACCGATCCACCAGCGATCAAGCGAGTCCTGAACTTGAGGCCTACGCCCTGCTGCGTCAGATCAACTCGATGATGGAGATGTACAATCGCTATGATCTGCGCAGTGAGGATCTGACGATACCCCAGTTCATGATCCTGAATTATGCCACAGCTGAAGGGGTACCGCTCAGTGAGATCAGTATGCGGATGCTCTGTGACAATAGTAATCTCACGGGCATTGTCGATCGGTTGATTAGCAAGGGGTTTGTCGAGCGTCGTCCTGACCCGCAAGATCGCCGGGTGAGCCTGATCTGCCTGACCGGTGCAGGGGCGGATAAACTTCGCCGGATTAAGCCCCGACACCACGCTCACGTTCGTCGCCGGATGCGCTCACTCTCACAAGACCAGGTCAGTGAACTGCGCAACCTGTTGCAGCAACTCTTCCAGGGCCTCCAGATTCCTGCGGTTGACGATGAATCACGGGAGGCGTAGTCGCCATTCATGTGGGCTAGGCCTCATCCCCCTCCTCGTTCTGGAGTTGCTCGGCGCGCTGCTGCTGCACGTAGAGCGGTGGTACCGCAAAAAATGCCCGCTCCAGATCCGTAATACTCGGATCAACTGCGCCGAGTGACCAGTGTCCAGCCTGCTTCAGGATCTGCGTGCCAAAACGTTGTGGCTTACCAACCGCAATGAGCCAGCGATCCCACGCCATGGCCCGCAACGTCCAGGCCCGCGGCTCGCCGAGCGCACACGCCCGGCGGGCGAAGTAGCGTGCCAACTGGTAGTGAGTTGCCGAGTCGCCACAGATTAACACCCAGGCAGCATGGAAGTTGTCGCGAGCATCTTGCACTAACCCTGCATGGGCAAGATCGATCACCCGCTGGCAACGCTGACGGGCCTGAACAGTGTCATGCTGCTCACCTTCGGCCTCTAGGCTCTCCTGAGCGAGACGCTCCAACTCATCACCAGCATCCCCGTTCTCTGGCTCAAGGGGTGCAAACTCGTCGTCCACGCTCTACCTCCTGACGCTCAGCAGAGGATCCATGGGTAGGGGTTTCACGTCTCTCGCTGGTCAGACCAGGGAGGAGTATGAGTACACCTAGGATCAGTGTACCATGGGCACCGTTGTGCTGACGCTACGTTGACGCCTCGGCATGTCGACCGACTAGGGCCCGCCTGGCACAGCGGTGGCAGATGGCCCCATAGCGCCAGCCACTGAGGCGATAGACAATGAGACGTTGCTCGGCGCGTCCACAACGTTCGCAACTCGCTTGGGCCAGGAGCTGTGTGGTGAAGCGTAGCGGTGCTTCGATATGGTCGAGCAAGAGGTGTAGGCTGAGACCGATCGCAATGGGGCGCAAGAGCGCGTACCTGGCCGCAAGGGCCCAGAGTGGCGGTAAGAGCAGTTCGGGTCGGTGTACCCATGAGCGCAGGCTACCATAACGTGGTCGGTGATCGCCCCAACCCGCGATCCGATTGCGGTAGCGGTTGTAGCGTAACGCGCCAACCACGCTCCAATCGCCCGTCTGAAGGAGGTAGATGAGCAGGTGATCTAAGTCGATCAGGGTACCGGCGAGCGTTACGGCAACGATCGATACCGGTTGACGGGGGTAGAGCATCACGCCCGTAGCGAGTGAGCTGATCAGGTGGGTGCGAAAGCGCATGCGCAATACCTTCCCATGCCTTGGTGACTCACATGTCCCAGGCAAGTAGCGGTGCAAAGGTGCGCCGATGCAGTGGACATGGGCCATGGTGCTGCAGGGCGTGCTGATGGCGCGCTGTACCGTAGCCCTTATGCGCTGCAAAGCCGTAGGCCGGGTAGGCGCGATCGGCACCCTCCATAAGACGATCCCGGGTGACCTTCGCAACCAGTGAAGCGGCGGCGATCGTCAGTGAACGGGCATCACCCTTGATCAGGGCGAGTTGGGGCAGGCTGAGGTTCGGTAGTGTGACCGCATCGATCAGGAGTGCCTCCGGTTGGCATGGCAACTGGAGGAGAGCCGTCAACATGGCCAGACGTGTGGCGGGTAGGATGCCAAAGGCATCGACCATGTAGGCGGGTACAATGCCAACTCCAACCGCCTCGGCGTGCTCCAGCACACGCTGGTAGCCAGTTGCGCGTGCGGCGCTACGCAACTGCTTCGAGTCATCAACACCAGCGAGTTGCTCAGGATGAGCCACTGTTTCCGGCGCTAAGATCACCGCCGCTGCAACGACTGGCCCGGCCCAACAGCCCCGTCCAGCTTCATCGATCCCGACGATCCGGCGGTGGCCGGCAGCCAGGAAGTCCTGCTCATACTCGGTGGTGGGTGGCATGGTCTTAGCGCGTGTCCTCGTCGAGCTCACCTTCAAGGAGCGCTACCCGGCTCGCTCCTACCGCAACCCAGGCTACGCCAAGCTCCAAGCCGTTGAGTTGCAGACGCGTGGCTTCAGGCTCCGGGTGCACAGCACGCCGCTCAGGAGCGGATCGCAGGGCAAGGCGGTAGGCGAGATCGGCAATCTGCGCGTAGGGCCCAGGGTTGAGTTGAGCCCAGGGTACCACTATCAGGCGCCCACGGGGTGCAAGCACACGCCGTATCTCAGCATGGGTACGGGAGTCGAGGATATACTCAGCGGGAAAGGTGGCAACAACCGTGTCGAAGGTGGCGTTGGCGAAGGGTAGTGCCTGGGCGATCCCACAGGCTAGTCGGGGTTGATAGCCAGCACGGCGTAACCGTCGTGCTGCAATACCACTCATCTGGGGTGATGCATCAAGACCAGCAACGCTGGGGCGCGGTGCAAGAGCGAGTTGGAGATGGCCAGGACCAAAGCCGAGCTCCAGAATATGGCCACGTAGGCGCGGTAGCGCCACTAGGGCCCAGTCTACCCAGAGGCCGGCAGACATAATCCAGGCGACAAGATCGTAGGTCCAGGCAAATTCGTGGTAGAAGTGGTGGAAAATGCGCCGCACCAGTCGCCGGTAGAGCTGTTGTAGACTGTTGGGCATTTTGGGGAGGGTGGAGGGTAAAACCCTCCACCGCGGCTCATCTTCGCGTAGGAAACGGAGCGGGTAGGATCTACCCAGCAGCACCGGTGCGGCGCTCTTTGATCCGTGCAGCCTTACCAGAGCGGCCGCGCAGGTAGTAGAGCTTCGAGCGGCGTACCTTCCCACGACGAATAACTTTGATCGAGTCGAGGCGTGGGGCGTGGACCAGGAAGGTGCGCTCAACGCCAATACCGTGCGAAGCGATGCGACGTACGGTGAAGTTCTCGTTGATCCCACCGCTGCGGCGTCTGATGACCACACCCTCAAAATCCTGCACGCGCTCGCGGTTCCCTTCAACCACCTTGACCCCAACCCGCACGGTATCGCCAACTCGGAACTCTGTCAACTCTGGCTTCATCTGGCGCTGCGCCAGTTCGGACATGATCTGCTGCGACATAGAGCTAGCGCTCCTTTCAGCTATGGCATGGGCCAGGCGCCCGCACATCACGCGGGACTGGCGTCGCCAGCAAGGCACCGGTACACAAAGATGGCAGGCGGGATGCTCGCCTGCCAGATCGCCTCGCTCCGGCGATTATACCATAGGAGAAGGGCTCCGACAAACGCGATGGGGATAGTAACGGTTCACACCTCTCCCGGAGCGAGGGTGTCTCGCCCGCGTGGTACCCGTCCGTACGGGCAACCCCCCGTGGTTGCCCTGCCGTTGTACTCGGGATCGCACCATATCGCTTCCCTCATCGTGTATGTGTGCCGGCTGCTTATGACCCGTGACTCTCCCTCAGGCGGCGTAACTCCTCAAAGAGCTCACGCTCACGGCTACTCAGTCGGGTTGGGAGTTCAGCATGGACCGTGACATAGAGATCACCACGCTGGTTGCTGCGCGGGATGGGCATGCCCTGCCCACCCAGACGGAAGGTTCGCCCGCTCTGCGTCTGCTCGGGAATATTGAGGTTTAGTGTCCTACCAGGCAGGGTAGGTACTGCTACCTGACCACCAAGGAGGAAGGTATAGAGGTTGGCGGCAACGGTGAGGTAAAGGTCACCCCCCTTGCGTTCGAAGCGACTATGGGGCAAGACACGCACCACAAGGTAGAGATCACCCCGCGTACCACCGTTCAAACCAGGAGCCCCTTCACCCGGAACACGCACCCGGTTACCCGAATCCACGCCAGCCGGTATCTTAACCGTTAAGGTCCTTGGCGTTCCATTCGGATTCGCGAACTGTAGACTGCGCTGCGTGCCGTTGAACGCCTCCTCGAGCGTAATCTCGACCGGCTGATCAACGTCCTGACCCTCCATGCGCATACGCCCGCCACTGAAGCCACCCCGCTGACCCACACCGCCAAAGAGGGTTTCAAAGATATCGGAGAAGTCGGAGGTACCGCCGTAATCAGCCCCAGGGGCCGCCTGCTCATAGCGCCGCCAGTCGCTCCCAAAGCGGTCATACTTCTCACGCTTCTCTTTGTCGGCTAGAACCTCATAGGCTTCGTTGATCGCCTTGAAGCGGACTTCCGCCTGCTTATCGCCGGGGTTGATGTCAGGGTGATACGTACGCGCTAACTTGCGGTAGGCATTCTTGATCTCCTGATCACTGGCCCCACGAGCCACTCCAAGCTCTTGGTAGTAGTCTTTCATGGTGTATTAACCTCATCATTTCCTCCCTATTGTAAAAACCCGATCGAACATGTGTCAAGGTTGCTCTACTAGAGAAGTGTTAAACGCGGGAGGTGTGGAGGGCGAAGCCCTCCACAAAAACTCCCAACCCAGCCCTGGTGGCGCCAGACGGTCACGCCGGCGCAGCCTGAAGTACCTCTAACAGAAGTCTTATTGCGGCAAACGAGTAGTTCAGGTACAATAATTCACAGATAGTCCACTACTATAGTGTCAAGCTTCCCCCTGACATACGGAGGTCGTAGACGGTATGCCCACCTATGTGTACGCCTGTGACAGCTGCGGTAAACAGTTTGAGCAGTTCCAAAGCTTTAAGGACGATCCGCTAACAACCTGCCCTTGTGGTCAATCTGGCAAGGTACGTCGGGTCATCCAGCCTGCCGGGGTTGTCTTTAAGGGTTCAGGCTGGTATATCAACGACAGCCGTGGCACAGGGAGCAGCACGGTCGGCTCTGATACGGCAAAACGTGATGATACGACCGAGAAGAGCACTCCCGCTCCAGTTGCTGAAAAGAGTGAG
>CAIWUD010000519.1 GCA_903915775.1 uncultured Chloroflexota bacterium
AACGTGGAGCCCGCCGGGCTCTGGTTGGTGACGCAGGGGGCGCAGGCGGTGACGCCGGATGACCTGGTGCGAGGGTACGCGCAGGCAGGGCTCTGGGGCTTGGGCCGGGTCATCGCGCTCGAGCACCCGGAGCTGCGGTCGGTCTGTGTGGATCTCGATGGCACCACGGGGGTGGATGTGCGCGCCCGCGAGCTGCAGGCGCTGCTCCTGAGCTCAGCGGGAGGAGACGAGCGACAGTTCGCGCTTCGGGCTGGTCACCCCTATGTGGCTCAGCTGGAGCGGCTGCCCATCACCGAGCCAGAAGCGCTCCTAATTCGTGCGGATGCGACCTACCTGATCACGGGTGGCTTGGGCGGGCTTGGGCTCGTCGTGGCGCACTGGCTGGTGGAGCAGGGGGCACGGCAGCTACTGTTGGTCGGACGGCGCGGGCCGAGTGGTGCAGTACAGGAAGCCCTGGGGGCGCTGGCCGCTCAGGGGGCAACCGTCACCGTGATGCAGGGGGACGTGAGCGACCGAGAGCGCGTGCAGCAGATCCTGGATGCGATCGACCCCGCGACCCCGCTCGCTGGCATCATCCACAGCGTGGGGGTACTGGACGACGGAGTGATCTTGCAGCAGAGCTGGGAGCGCTTCGTGCCAGTGCTGGCACCGAAGGTGCAAGGGGCCTGGAACCTGCACACGCTCACCCAAGGGATGGATCTCGACTGCTTCGTGCTCTTCTCTTCCGCGGCATCGCTGCTAGGCAGCCGGGGACAGGCGAACCATGCGGCAGCAAACGCCTGGCTCGATGCCTTCGCGGCCTATCGGCGCACCCAGGGCCTGCCAGCCCTGAGCATCAACTGGGGTCCGTGGGCGGAGGTGGGCAGGGCGGCAGAGTTAGCGCGCACGTTGCAGAAGCAGGGGATGGGAATGATCCCACCTGCGCAGGGACGCCAACTCTTCGGCTACCTGCTCCAACGCATGGGGGAGCTCCCCGGTCAGGTTGGGGTCATCCCGCAACGGACAGCGCGGACTGCACCATCAACGCAGGAGGCCCTCCGCTTCGACCGTCAGGCGTACACGAGACGTTCGCCGGATGAGCAGCAGGCGCTAATCGTCGCCCTCCTCCAACAGACCCTGATGCGGGTTGGGGGCTTCAGCACAGGGCAACTCTCGCCAATGCAAGACCTGCTCTCGATCGGGCTCGACTCGCTGATGGCGATCGAGTGGCGCAAACAGATCGAGGAGCTCTTTGCCGTCGATATACCACTCTCACGCCTCCTTGAGGGGGGGGGTCTGGACCGGATGGCACTGATGATGATGGAGCTCCTTGCGCAGCGGGGCGATCACGTAGTGCAGCAGCTGCAACCTCCCGGTACGCCGAGGATCGATGTGGACGCCCTGTTCCTGTCGGGTAGTCACCCTGATGGCAATGATCCAGACGGGCGTGGTGAGGGCGATGACGATACATTTGCCGAAGGGGTAGTGTGATGGACCCGAAACACCTTTTCCAACACCTGATCCTGCGCGGGATCCACCTCTGGGTCGAGCAGGGAGCAGTGCGATATACCGGTCCCAAGAAGTGGATGACCCCCGAGCTTAATGAGCTCTTGAGGCAACAGAAAGCGTCGTTACTCGAGTTGTTGGGTGGCTCGCGGAGCATCCCCCTCTCCTACGGTCAGCAGGGGCTCTGGACAATCCAGCAGCAGGAGCCAGACAACAGTGCCTATACCGTCTCGGTGGCCCTCGCCGTCCATGGCCAACTCAACCGCACCCTCCTGCGCACGGTGATTCAGTTGCTCGTCAACCGTCACGAATCCCTACGCACCCGCTTTGTCTGGCAGGATGAGCAGGTTGTCCAGCAGATCCTGGGTTACCAGCCGGCCACGATCGAGGAGATCCCTGCAGACGGTTGGAGTGACGCCGAGCGTAACGAACAGCTCCGGGTGCTGCATGCGCGTCCCTTTGATCTTGCTCAGGGGCCCCTCTTCCGCACGACAATCCTGCAGCACAGCCCCGAGCAGCACACCGTCCTCCTCTCCGTGCACCACATCGTGGTTGATGGCTGGTCGATCTACCAGCTTATCGATGAACTGTTGACCTTCTACCGCGACCTGCAGGCGGGGCAACCGGTGGATCTGCCCCTCATCACCCAGACCTACGCTGACTATGTGGCGTGGCAGCGCGACATGATCCAGCGCGACGAAGCACGCCTCTGGACCTTCTGGCAGGAGCAGTTACATGGAGAACTCCCCGTCCTGCAACTCCCCACCGACCACCCACGGCCAGCCATACGTTCACTTCGTGGCATCAGCCATCCGGTGCAGATCCCGGTAGCTCTCACCACGCGCTTGAAAGAACTCGCCAAGCAACAGCAGTGTACGCTCTACACCCTCCTGCTCACGGCCTACCAACTGCTCCTCGCTCGTCATACTGGCCAGGAGGAAATCCTGGTTAGCCTCGCCACTGCCGGGCGTTCGCGGCGCAGCTTTGATGAGGTGGTTGGCTACCTGACGTCACCAGTAGTGTTGCGCACGCTACTCCGTCCAGACCAAACGTTCGCTGAGCTCCTCGCAGCAGTGAAGGCGCGTACACTTGCCGTGATGGATCACCAGGACTACCCCTTTACCCGGTTGGTGGAGCGGTTGAACCCACCCCGTGACCCTAGCCGAACACCGATTGCGCAGAGTAGTTTCGTACTCCAACGTCCCCACCGCAGCCAGGAGCAGTTCCAAGCGAGTGGAGGATCCACGGTCGCCAATCTCCAGGTACGCCTCATCTCCCTCTCGCTCTTTGCAGGACAGGAGGATATTGCCCTAGAGTTGATGGAGACCGAAGAGGGCTTGTGTGGGGAGCTGAAGGGGAGTGCGGATCTCTTTACCCCAGCGACCCTGGAGCGGATGGCCGCACGGCTCCGCCACCTGCTCGAGGCGCTCACCCAAGAGGGTATGCTGCAGCAATCGATCGCGCAGGTGCCCATCTTGCCGGCTGCCGAGCGGGAGCAACTCCTCGTCACCTGGAATGCCACCGCGGTGGACTACCCGCAGGCGTGCGTCCACGAGCGGTTTGAGGCCCAAGTAACGCGAACGCCAGATGCGGTCGCGGTCGTGTTCGAGGGGCAGCAGGTGAGCTACGCGGAGCTGAATGCGCGGGCGAACCAGGTGGCGCACCAGTTGCAGGCGCTGGGTGTCGGCCCGGAGGTGCTGGTCGGCCTCTGTGTGGAGCGCTCGCTGGAGATGGTGGTGGGGCTGCTGGGCATCCTCAAGGCGGGTGGGGCCTACGTCCCGCTCGACCCAAGCTACCCCCAGGAGCGCCTCACCTTCATGCTCAGCGATGCCGCGGTGCCCGTGCTGCTCACCCAGGAGCGGCTGCGGGCTGCACTGCCCGCTACTGATGCGCGATTCATCTGCCTGGATGCCGATTGGCCAACCATTGCTACTCAGCCCACCACCAACCCGGTGAGCAGCGTGCAGCCCGATCACCTCGCCTACATCATCTACACCTCGGGTTCGACGGGGAGGCCGAAGGGGGCTATGAATACCCATCGTGGCGTCGTCAATCGTCTCCTCTGGATGCAGGAAACCTACCAACTCCAGTCTGACGACCGGGTGCTCCAGAAGACCCCCTTCAGCTTCGATGTCTCGGTCTGGGAGTTCTTCTGGCCGCTCCTCACCGGAGCGCGTCTCGTCCTCGCCAAACCTGAGGGGCACAAGGATCCGGTCTACCTCAGCCAGTTTATCGCTGCGCAGGCGATCACGACCCTCCACTTCGTCCCATCGATGTTGAGTGCCTTCCTCGATGCGGGTGACCTCCGGATGGTTCAGGGCGTACGCCGGGTAATCTGTAGCGGCGAGGCCCTCTCCCACGAGCTGCAGCAGCGCTGCATGACCCAGTGGAACGCGGTGTTGCACAATCTGTACGGACCGACGGAGGCCGCAGTGGACGTGAGTTTCTGGGCCTGTCGGTCGCAGGAGGATCGGCGGATCGTGCCGATTGGCCGCCCGGTGGCGAACACGCAGCTCTACGTGCTGGATGCGCAGCGGCAGCCGGTGCCGATCGGCGTGGCGGGCGAGTTGTACATCGGGGGGGTACAGGTCGGGCGGGGCTACCTGAACCGCCCGGAGCTCACGGATGAGAAGTTCATTGCGAACCCCTTCGGGGAAGGAAGGCTCTACCGGACGGGCGACCTGGCCCGTTGGCTGCCCGATGGCAATCTGGAGTACCTGGGGCGCATCGACCAGCAGGTGAAGCTGCGTGGCTTCCGCATCGAGCTCGGCGAGATCGAGAGCGTGCTCAGCAGCCACCCCGTAGTGCAGGAGATCGCTGTTGTTGCGCGTGAGGATACGCCCGGGGAGAAGCGTCTCGTGGCCTACGTGGTGGGGAGCACAGCGGTTCAGGGTTCAGGGGTGGTTGGGGACGAGGAACGGGTGGTAGCTGAGATGCGTAGCCAC
>CAIWUD010000520.1 GCA_903915775.1 uncultured Chloroflexota bacterium
ACTCCCCGACATCCAACGTGTCTTTGGCTACCACGGTGCCGAACATAAAGTCATCAACGCCTATGAGGCGGGTGCACCCCTGACGGTTGAGGCGGTACGCCCCTTCACCCGTATCCACCCCCGTTGCGGTACCAGCTTCCTGGTCTTTACGGCACTGATCGGCTTTGTGATCTTCCTCGCCATGGCCTGGTTCCCCCTCTGGTTGCGGATCACGGCCCGTATCCTGTTGGTTCCCCTCGTTGCAGCTGTCGCCCTCGAGTTCTTGCGGCTAACCGCTGCCCACTACCACCGGCCATGGGTTGTCTGGCTCCTCGCACCCTCTCTCTCCACCCAATACCTCACAACCCGCGAGCCTGACGACGCAATGATTGCAACAGCAATTGCTGCCCTCGTCCCCGTGCTTGAGGCTGATGGTGTTAGGAGCGCTTCGGCTGAGCAGAGCCGGACGCTCGTCGCGGGAGAGCAGTACCATGGCGCTGGTGGGTAACATCAGAGACTTTGGCCTCTCCGACTTTCTCTACCTGATCGACCGCGGCGATAAGAGTGGCACGCTGCAGCTCTCCCACCTTCGGGAGAAGGTGCTCCTCTGCTTCGCGCAGGGCAAACTCCTCTTCGCCGCGCAGTGCCCCGCAGATCAACAGGGCGAACTGCTGGTACAACTGGGCTTGATCAACGCGCTGCAGCTTGAACAGGCCCGCCAGCAGCTGCGGGCCCAACCCCAGGGTGCCACCCTCACCTGGGTGATCATCAGTCGGGGGTTTGCTTCAAGCGACCAACTGCAACACGCGCTTCAGCAGCACACCGAGCAGATCGTCTACAACCTCTTCAGTTGGCCCGAGGGTGAGTTTCGCTTCGAACAGAACCAGCCTCCTCCTCCCGATGCCCCCACACTCCCCCGGGCACTCTCGGTCGATCGGCTCATCATCGAGGGGGTGCGCCGCATCGATGAGTGGGGCGAGATACGTAACCGTATCCCCTCGAGTGATCTGGTGGTACGCCTGGTAGCCCTGCCCGACCAACCGCTACCCAAGCTCCAGCTGAGTGCTGAAGAGTGGCGCGTCATGGCTCGGATCAACGGCAGCTATACCCTGGCCGAGATCGCACGGAAGAATCAGCGGAGTGAGTTCGATATCTGCCGCATTGTCTACGGCTTTCTGACCACCGGATTGGTCGAAGTAGGGGGCAAGCGCACAGCGGACGACCAGAGCGCAATTCCCGTTGAACTGCCAAGAATCAAGCGCGCCCTGGTCGATCGCATCATCAATCGCCTCAAAAGCATCTGAGCGAAGTGGGAGGTTCGCCTCCACCACCCCCTCGCTGTTCAGGCCAGGGCGGTGCACCAGAAGAGCGCACGGGGGGATGCTGTGCAGACTGTAAAGATGGTCGTCAGCGGCGCGGTGAATGCGGGGAAGACCCAGTTCATTAAGGCGATCAGCGAGATTGAAGTGGTCTCGACTGAGCGGCGCGCAACCGATGCTACCAGGCAGGTGAAGGAAGCGACAACGGTAGCGATGGACTTTGGTCGTATCGCAATTGCCGATGATCTCGTCCTGCACCTCTTCGGCACCCCAGGTCAGAAGCGCTTCGATTTCATGTGGGAGATTCTCGCCGAAGGGATGCTTGGTCTGATCGTTCTGGTCGATAGCACGCGTCCGGAGACATTTCGCGAGACGAACCGCATCATCGACTACTTCATCAGCCAGCGCGATATCGCCTACGTGATCGCGGCAAACAAGCAGGATCGCCCCAACGCCTGGTCCCCCGATGAGCTACGCCTAGCGCTACGCCAACCATCCCACGTCAAGGTGCTACCCTGTGTCGCCTCACGGCGTGAAAGTGTGAAACAGGTCCTGCTCGAACTGCTCTATATCATCCAGGAGCGCAGCGAGCTGTAGGGGGTTGGGGTCTGCCCCGCTCCACAATGGTGCGGAGACTTGGCCCCACATGCGTTCACGGGGGCAACAAGCCCCCGTGAATTGGAGTAGTAGCTCTGGCGCTTAGGGTATTCGTACCCACTTGACCTGATCGAACCAGACGGTGGAGCCTGCCGGTCCTAGGGCAGAGGCTTGGACATACCCATCGCGGCCAGCAGCGAAGGGGTAGCGCCCCAGATAGACCCAACTGGTCTGTTCACGCTGGTTCACTACCTGCTCAAAGGCACCGTCACGGTGCTGAATCACGTAGCGTGCAGCACTGATTGACTCCTGACGCGAAGGGCAAATGGGTACATGGACAAAGAGATCGTACTCCCCCTCAACCGGAATCTGTGGCTGCCAGCGTACCACCGTGGTGGTCGCGAGATCGGGATCGCTGGTTGTCCAGTAGGCGTGGCGTGCGGAGCCACAACCAACGGCACTTGCACGGAGTGGTTTGCTGAACCAGAAGTCACCCGAGAGCTCATCGACCAGATGCTCAGTGAGCTCTGGGTTACGCACCGGTGGGCCGTTGGCGGGATCCTGGCCTAGCCAGAGAAAGGTCACCTGCAGTTCAGCCTGGTCACCCACGATACCGAGATCCTCGATCCAGGTAGCATCGCCAACGTCTGCCGCCGTGGGAAAGCGAACGAAACCCTTCTCGGCCCACCCACCGTTGTAGCCCTCGTAGAAGGCAGCATGGTCGACTGGCCAACCCCACTCGAGATCGGGGTGACCACGGCGCACGGGGTTCCAGAAGTCATCGCGGCGGCTGTAGGGGCCCACATCGTAGACGGGAACTACCACACTCCGTCCACGGTAGGTGAGGCGCACCTGGTACTCACTTCCGTTGAGTGAAGAGAGTGAGCTAAACGAGGGGAGTGAAACAAAACGCGCCCTGGGCGGAATGATCCAGCCGTTGGCGGTGCGCCCGCCCACCATGCCCATGCGCGTCGCACGCACGCGGAAGGTGGGTGCAATAGCGTACGCATCCAACTGGCCCGATAGGACCGTTGGCTCACGGTAGCGGTAGTTGACCGATAGGGTGATGGTGCGCACGCGGGGCAGGGCACCCGGGTTGCCCATCATAGTCACCCGGTACTGAGCATAGCTGATGGGCTGCGCAAAACCGATCACTGCATCAGGGGCGAGCTCGGTGACCCACGGTAGCCAGCGCCGACCATCACTGCTGCCACGGACATCGATCAGGACCTCTGATCCAGCAGGAATCTCGGCGCGATAGGTGAGCGTGAGTTGGGTTGTGGGCTGTGCGAGGCGCTGAGGGGCCGAGGTGTGGGAGCCGTAGTGCCGGAAAGCGCCGAGGTTGACCGGCGCGGAGAGCGCCCGATCGGACAGGAGCAAGACTCCATCGGTGGAACTGAGGATATCGCCAGGTAGCGTCTGCGTAGTGGTGAAAAGTTGCGGACGGGGGGTGTCGCCAGACTGTGCTTGGGCGGGCGTCACTGGAAGAACTACGAAGGGGAGTAGGAGCATCCAGGTAAGTCGCGACCACATCATGGGGGTGCGCTTAGACCTCAATCAATCCTCCTTGCATGTTCTACATCACGGTAGCGGGTCAACCCGTGGTGACCCGGCGAGGATTATACCACACTCTGATAGGAGGCTGATCCCTGGATGAGATGGAGCTGATAGGCATGGCGGCCCTGGCCAATCCTACTCGCCAACGGCATGCTCAATCTGGTCGAGCCTGATCAGCCGGCCATCGGCACTCATCTCAACGGCAATGAGGTCGATGCGCCAGGAAAGATCGCTCCGTATCCCGGTCTGCTCCATGTAGGTGTAGGCGAGGCTCGTGAGGCGCCGCGTCTTGGCCCGGCTCACACTCTCCTCAGGTGATGGGCCAGTGACACTGCGCGCCAGGCGCGTGCGCACTTCCACAAAAACGAGCTGCGCACCCTGGTAGGCGATCAGGTCAAGCTCGCCAATCGCGCAGCGCCAGTTGTAAGCCACAATGCGGTAGCCAGCGCACCGTAGGTGAGCAGCTGCAGCTGCCTCGCCCCTACGCCCCATGCCCTGCCTAGCCGAGGGCATACTTGCGCCAAACGTCGTGACGCTCAAGCTCGCCGAGCAGCTCGAAGCCAAGGTATTGCGGCTGGCGTGGTGTGGTTAGCAGCAGCATACTCGCCTGCTCGGGGGTGCGCCCACCCTTGCGATGGTTACAATCGCGACAGGCGGTCACCACATTCTCCCAGCAGGTGGTACCGCCCTGCGACCGTGGCACCACGTGGTCCATCGTGAGCTGAGCCCGCCCCGGTTGTGTACCACAATACTGGCACACCTCCCGGTCACGAGCAAAGACGCTACGCCGTGAACAGGGGAGCTTCAATCTGCGCGGCAGGCGTATGTAGCGTAAGAGCCGGATGACCAGCGGTACGGTCAGACTCAGCGCCCGTGCGCGTAGCTGCGCCGCGGCTGCCTCCACGAGTTCAGCCTTCTCTTGGAGCAGCAAAACCACCGCACGCCGCACCGAGATCAACTGGAGCGGCTCGTAGCTGGCGTTGAGTACAAGAACGCGTTGTCCCAAGGCAGCCACCCCCTTCAAGAACCTGATGTCATACGTGACGAAGGCTCTCGTGGCGGGGCTACCTGAGGCCGTCCCCGCCTAGAGCGCAAGCATCTTCCCGGCACTGGCAGAAGATACCGCACGGATGGCTCGGAGCACGGCGCTAACCCCTACCCCCCCAAGGCAACGCAGCATAGAGGCACTCCAGCCTCGTATACCTACCTGCCTTTGGTTCGTGTCGTGTGGGGCGCGACGCCGCTGCTGCCATGGATCCATCATCAACGGTCTACCTCTCACCTGGGTGCGCCTCGTACGGTTCGAGGCATCGACATGATAGGGATCGGGTATTGAAGGTGCTGCCTTCACCCACCCAAACATGTCAGATTGAGTTGCAGCACTCCTCATACAAGGTATCATAGCATGACGCAGCCTGTCAAACGGTACAAGGGCTGTCACCGCCTGGTAATATTGACAACATTGTTGCGCCATGCTACACTTTCGTAGAACGTTCTATAGAACGTTCTACCTGCTTAAAACATGCTTCGCTCTAGTTGCATCAACGTTGTCGTTTAGCACTGCCAGCATGGGGTCAGGGTGTTCACCTCCTGTGACTTGGTAGAGCTTATGTAGCCCGTGCCTAGGAAATAACCCCCAAATATCCTGATGAAACCAGCTGTCACTATTCGTGATGTAGCTCAGGCTGCAGGTGTGTCGATCCAGACCGTATCCAACGTGATGCACGGTAAACCCTCGGTGCGTGCCGACCTGCAGTCTCGTGTGCTTGATGTCATCGAGCAGTTGGGCTACTACCCGAGTCAGGCTGCGCAGGGTTTACGTCAGCGTGCGAGCCATACGCTTGGATTTCTGGTCTTTGATCCGAGTCCACGAGCCCTCGCCGATCCGGTGCATGGTGAAGTGATCGCTGGGATGTGCGATGTCGCACGGACACTTGGCTACAATTTGCTCGTCGACACCCCATTGATTCGTCCGGAGGCACCAGCTGAGCACTTTCTACGTCTCTTTCGCACGCGGCGCGTTGATGCAGCGGTAATTACGCTCTCCGGTCGGGTGGGTGGTCATGAGGAAGTGATCAGCGAGTTGATCGCGGCAGAGATTCTTTTTGTCCTGCTCGAGCGTGAGATCGTGGGTGATCATGTCTACTGTCTGCTCGGTGCCAACTATGCGGGTGCGTACCAAGCAACCCAGGCCATGCTCGAGCGTGGACACACGCGAATCGCCTTTATCGACAGCTTACAGATGTGGCCTGCGGTAGATCAACGCCTCCATGGCTACATCGGGGCCATGGAGGCCCACGGACTAGCCGATGCCGTACGGGTGGTTTCGAGTATCGACTGGAGTGCGGAAGGTGGTGCCGCCGCCATGAGGCTGCTACTAGAGGATGGGGCATTGCCACCTCCCACGGCCGTTTTAGCAGGCAACGATCTTCTCGCCATTGGGGCAATGCATACGATCAGGGCTGCCGGGCTGCGCATCCCTGAAGATCTGGCGATCATTGGCTTTGACGACTTTGAGTTCACGCGCTATGTGGAGCCCACGTTGAGCACGGTACGCCTACCGTCGTACGATATGGGGCGTCAAGCAGCGCAGTTACTGATTCAGCATCTACGTGGTGAGCCTGCCACCGAGCGTTGCTTTGTCCTACCGACCGAGCTCATGCTTCGTCGGTCGATCTAGACTAGAGGGTGCTCCTCGTTCGTCGCCCGAGCATCAAGCATGTTCTACACTGACAGGGTCGTACGATGATCATTGACGTCCATACGCACACCCCACAGTACCGATCGCCCGTACCTCCTGAACGTATTGAGATCTTTGACAAGTGGCGCCCCGATCGCCCAGTGCAGGCGATCTACTCCTGGGAAGACTACATGGCGGCCATGGCACCCGTTGATCGTGCGATCGTTTTTCCCATCGCCTGGGTAGCAGGAGCGCGTACCGGTGGGGTGACAGGAACCGAACTTGGCCTCGACGCCGCGGAACCACTCGATCCCAATGAGGCGACGGCGGAACTGGTGCGAGCCTACCCAGAAAAGTTGATCGGCTTCATGTCGCTCCACCCCCACGATGCAGGTGCACCGGCTGCCCTTGAGCGCTGCGTGCGCGATCTTGGTCTGCGGGGGATTAAGCTTGGAGCAAACTACCAGAACTTTGATCCGCTGGAGGATCGTGCGTTGGCGATCTATGCCCGCGCCCAGGAACTGGGGCTACCAATCCTCTTCCATCAGGGTACCTCTCCGGTTCGTAATGCCCCCATCCGTCTGGCCCACCCCCTAATTATGGACCAGATTGCCATCCG
The DNA here is from genome assembly GCA_903915775.1 of uncultured Chloroflexota bacterium. Classification (GTDB taxonomy): domain Bacteria; phylum Chloroflexota; class Chloroflexia; order Chloroflexales; family Chloroflexaceae; genus Viridilinea. The sequence goes on from CAIWUD010000520.1 coordinate 6,752, forward strand.
CTACCCAGAGTTGCGCATCATTATGGCTCACATGGGCCACCCCTGGCAGGTCGATACTATCACGGTAATCCGCAAACATCCCCACGTCTATGCCGATATCTCCGGGCTCTTCTACCGACCCTTCTCCTTCTACGAGTCGCTGTTGAAGTGTGCAGAGTGGGGTTCACTGCACAAACTGCTCTTCGCCTCGGACTATCCCATCTCGACGCCGGAGGAGAATATCGCTGCCCTGCGCGGCGTAAATCGTATCGTTGAGGGGAGCGCCTTACCGCGCGTGCCGGAAGATCAGCTTGAAGCGTTGATTACTCGGGATAGCCTGAAACTTCTTGGGTTGTAGGATGGAGCCCCTTCGGCGTGGGCGTTTGCTACTGAGCAACTTGGTGTTGTGTCAGTGTGATAGTTTAGCACTACCAGAGTAGGGTTAGATCCTTTATGCGAAGGGTGTTGCCCTTCACACCGCCCGGAGGTAGTACAGGGCACGCCCCTCTCCCAACGGAGGAGGGGTGGGATGGTTGTAGCCTCCGGACTGCCCGCAAGATGGTCATGTTTGTTTAGGGCAAGCCCGGGGTTTGGTGCGGATGTCGCTACGAGAGGTCTGGTATGAGCATCACAGTTGCGGTGATCGGTGCGGGGATGATGGGTCGCATCCACGCCCAAGCTTGGGCCGAGCAGCCCGGTGTACGAGTAGGAGCAGTTGCCGATGCCGATGCGTCCCGTGCTGCAGCAGTGGCAGAACGTTTCGGTGCACAGGTGCTGGTGAACGCCGATGAGGCGATGGTTGGTGCGCAGGTCGTGAGTATCTGTACGCCGCCCCACCTCCATGCTGAGCAGGTGGAACAGGCGGCCGCCCTGGGTGCCGATATCCTGCTGGAGAAGCCAGCAGCATTCACGGCTACCGACTACGACCGGATGCAGTCCGCCATCGAGCGTCATGGGGTTCGGCTGATGGTCGGGATGACAGGGCGCTACTACCCAGAGGGACAGGCTGCACTGGCAACGGTGAGGAGTGGTGCCCTGGGATCACTGGTGGCCTATGCCGAGCATATGCACTTTGATGCGAGTGAACTTCCAGACTGGTACTTCCAGCGCCACGTTGCTGGTGGTGGTGTACTACTGACCAATGGTATTCACAGCATCGACCGTGTCTTGTGGTTGCTACAACCACGTGAAGTACGGGTGTTGGCGGCGACCCTGCGCTCATTGGCTGGTCGTGGCGACGTTGAGGATTTTGCCGATCTGCTGCTCGACTGCGATGGGCTACTCTGCCGCATCCAGCTGCTCTGGCAAGCAGGCGCTGGTGCCACACGCGCAGTGGAGCTTGTTGGCGCACAAGGCACACTACGCATGGAGCTCTACCGTGGGCTAATCGTGACTGGCCGTACTGGTCAGCGTGAGGAGTGGCCCTATCCGCAGGATGCGGATTTTCTTGAGCGGACACTCATTGGTATTCGTGCCGAAGTAGCGGCACTGTTAGCGGCACGCACTGCTGGCCTGCCAGCGCCTTCGCCACTTGCGGAAAACCGCCGTGTCTTCGACCTCATCAGCTCGATTTATCAACGGGATCGGTATGGTAGTGGTGCCAACCTATGAGGGCGAGGCGTTCTCGCCCTCGTATAGTTCAAACGAGCTTGCTACACTTCCGGGAGGTGTGGAGGTCGTAGTCCCGAAAAGACCCAACCCAGCCTCGGTGGCGCCAACATGTCAAGTCAGCGCAGCCGAAATTGAAGCATGCTCTAGGCTGGCGTAGCCAAGCATGAAGCAGGCCAAATGAGGAGTGCATGATGCGTAGCGTACGTGGACTGTTCGTCTACCCTTGGGATCTCCTCTCGGAAGGGGTTGACCAGACAATTGAACGCATAAGTGGCGAACTGGGCTGTACGGCGTTGGCCCTTAACTGCAACTACCATAGTGGTCGTTTTCTGCACCCACGCCACCGTGATGGTGGTCTAGTGCCCACGCTGCGTGGAGTGATCAACCACCGTGAAGGGGCTGGTGCAGCGTTTACCCCGAATCCTGCACGTTATGGCCAGGGACCCTTACCACTCCGTGAGGCTCCACTCGCTGATGCTCGGGTAATTGAACGAGCATCAGCAGCTGCGCGGCGTGTTGGGCTTGGTCTCAACTTTTGGGTGGTCGTGTTGCATAGTTCAAGCTTGGGCGCTGCACATCCCGAGCTCTCGGTGCGTAACCTCTACGGCGACCGTTTTCGCTTTGCACTCTGTCCAGCCCAACCGCGGGTACGCGACTACGCCCGTGGGTTGGTAGACGATCTCTGTGCTCAGTTCCAGCCCGACTGGCTGATGCTGGAGAGTCCGACCTACCTAGGGCTCGTTCATGGCGATCACCACGAGCTGATCCTGGCTAACCTCGATGAGTTGGCTAAGCTCCTGTTGGGGCTCTGCTTCTGTGAAGCGTGCCAGGAGCGTGCAGCCGCCCTGGGTATATCGGTAAGAGAGGTTCTGGTAGCTGCCCGGAAACTGAGCGATCGGCTGATCGAAGATGAACGTGGCGGCTTAGATCCGATGTTTACCGCGTCTGAAACGGTCTCGGCACTCCTGGCTTTCCCTGAACTCTATGCCTATCTGCGCATGCGCGGTGATACGGTCACGTCGCTGCTGGCCGAACTGCGTAGCATAGCTACAGCTTACGGTGTACGTACCGGTGTGACCAGTTCGATCTTTACCCGTCCGGCTTCCAAGGCCTGGATGGAGGGCACCGAACTGCGCAGCGCGGCAGCAGCAGTTGATAGCCTCCTGACGGTAAGCTATTTTCCCGATCCGGCGGCGGTACGTGGCGATATTCGTTGGGTCAAGGGGTTAATTGAAGGACAACCATTCCAGGTGGCGTTGAATGCAGGGTACCCAGATGCGCTCTCGGAGGTGAATCTGGTGACGAAGGCCCTGATTGCCGCTGAAGAGGGGGCCACCGGGGTCTTCTACTATAACTATGGGCTTCTCACTCACGAGCGCTTGCGCTGGGTCGCGGCGGCGAATGCAGCTCTGGCAGCCCGTGAGTCGCTATAGTTGCGTCGATGATCGGCGCATTGGGCTCTTGTCTGGGGATCGTAGCATTGAATCCGAGGGAGAGGTGTATGCCCAAGCCAACCATCCGCCTGCTATCGTCTATCCTGCTCTTGGCCGCGTTGCTGCTACTTGCTGCCTGTGGTGGCCAGCCTGCCGCCCCCGCAGCGACGACCGCACCAGCCCCCACCGCTGCCCCCGCAGCGACGACCGCACCAGCCCCCACCGCTGCCCCCGCAGCGACGACCGCACCAGCCGCTAGTGGTGGCGAGCTCCGGGTTGCAATCAACGGCGATATCGATAACTTCGACCCTGCGTTCAATCAACTGATTCTCTACGAGGCCTCGATCCGCAACACGGTCTTCAGTGCACTCACTGCACTCGACAAAGATATGCGCGTGGTTCCCGGACTGGCCGAGTCGTGGGAGCAGCTCGATCCAACCACATGGATCTTCAACTTGCGCCAGGGAGTCACGTTTCATAACGGTAAGCCCTTTACCGTCGAGGATGTTCAGTAC
>CAIWUD010000521.1 GCA_903915775.1 uncultured Chloroflexota bacterium
CCCACGGGGCCTGATCGAGTATGACGAGCATGAGCAGTTACGCGGACTCGGCTCACTCACCGACCGTGGCGCCTGGTTTGAGCTCCTTGGCCGACCACTCGCCCTCTCGGCGCAGCACCTAGGCGCTGCTGGCATCCACCTCGTGACCGAATTTGGGCACGAACCCATGGCGGAGACCGCTCTGCAGATGCAGCAGCGGGGTGCGCTCTTCTCCCTGGAGCCGATTTTTGAACCGCGCAGCTGTAGCGATCCGCAGGCCCTACTCGAGCTTGCCAGCAGGGCCGATCTGGTAACCCCAGACTGGCCAGCGGCTACCAGACTGGCTGGGAGTGAAGATCCGGTGGAGGTGCTGCGCTTCTGGCTCGATCGCGGCCCACGTGCGGTTGCGGTCAGGCGAGGGTCATATGGATCCTACGTATTGGACAGCAGGAGCCGTCGGGCCTGGCATATCCCGCCCCTGCCGGTGACGGTTGTGGACCCGACGGGGGCTGGGAACGCCTACGGCGGTGGCTGGTTCGTCGGCTGGCAGCACACCCATGATGCGCTCCTGGCCGGATGTTACGGCTCTGCTGCCGCAGTCACGATGTTGGGCCACGTGGGCATGCCACCTCTGAACGAGGAGACACGCCAGCAAGCCACCGCACTCCTGCAGTTGGCGCAGGAGCAGGCGCGGCCCCTCGATCTGCGCACTAGCTAGTCCTCGCTCATGTCCGCTCCGAGAGCTCGGCCCAGCGGGTGAAGGCAGCTTCGATGGCAGCCTCAGACTGGGCAAGTTGTTGGCTCAGGGTGGCAACACGCTGGTAGTCAGCCCCGGCACTGCTCAGGGCGGTGGCAACCTGGTCGCGCTCGGCCTCAAGCTGAGGGATACGCTCCTCAAGCTCGGTCAGTTCGCGGCGCTCCTTGTAGCTGAGCGGTCGGGTGGTTGTGGTGGGCGAGGGGGCCACTACAGCGCCAGAGCCGGCCTGCGGACCGGCCCGCGGGCGAGCGGGCTCGCGCCGCTCTGCGGCGCGCTGTTCCAGATCGGCGGCCTGACGGGCAGTGTAGCTACTGTAGCCACCGGGATACTCCACGACACGCCCTTCCCCTTCGAAGACGAAGCTACGCTGGGCGATACGATCGAGGAAGTAGCGGTCGTGACTAACCGCAATGACCGCGCCCTGGAACTCGTCCAGGTACTCCTCCAGCACACTGAGGGTCTGAATATCGAGATCGTTGGTAGGCTCATCGAGAATCAGGAGATTTGGGGCCTCTATGAGTAGACGGAGCAGGTAGAGCCGGCGCCGCTCACCACCGGAGAGGGTAGCGATCAGGGCCCACTGCTGTTCGGCGTTGAAGAGGAAGCGTTCGAGCATGCTCGTCGCCGCCACCAGGGCGCCCTCGCGCCCACGAATCTGCTCGGCGGCGGCACGGATGTAGTCGACCACGCGCAGCTGCTCATCGAGGCCCATGGCCTCCTGGTCGTAGTAGGCGATCTGGACGGTTGCGCCGATGATCAGTTCGCCCTGATCGGGGTGAATACGTTGACTGAGCAGGTTGAGCAGGGTCGTTTTGCCGCTCCCGTTGGGCCCAATGATCCCAATACGATCGCCAGGATGAACCTCAAAGCTCAGGTTGCTGATGAGGGGCTGCTGGGCATAGCGCTTACTGATGCCTTTCAGCTCGATAACCCGTTTGCCCAAGCGGCGTCCCTGGGCCATGTCTATGCTCACGCTGCCCTGGGCCGCTTCCGGGCGCTGCTCCATCAACGTCTGGACACGCTCGACATGGGCCTTCTGCTTGGTGGTGCGCGCCCGGGCGCCACGGCGGAGCCAGGCCAACTCGCGGCGGAGCAGGTTGCGGCGCGCCTCCTCGGTGGCGGCTTCCTGAACAAGACGCTCGGCCTTCTGCTCCAGAAACTGCTCGTAGTTGCCCTGGTAGAGGGTGACACGACTACGGTCGAGCTCGAGCATGCGTCCGGTGAGGCGATCGAGAAAGTAGCGATCATGGGTCACGAGGATCAGGGCGGTCGGTGTCCGTGCGAGGTACTCTTCGAGCCAGCTGATGGTGGCTGTATCGATATGGTTAGTGGGCTCATCGAGGATGAGCAGATCGGGGCGTTCGACCAGGATCTGGGCCATGGCAACCCGTTTGCGCTGCCCCACCGAGAGGGTTTCGACAGGACTGTGCATCTGGGAGGCGAGGCCAAGTTCGGAGATCGTGCTGCGCGCCGCAGCTTCGGCCTCCCAGGCGCCGAGGGCATCCATGCGCGGGGTGAGTGCGCTGAGCTGGGCGAGGAGCTGCTGGTCGCCGGGGTGGGCGGCAAGTGCAGCACTGAGCTGCTCGTAGTGGCGCAGCAGGCTGGTGAGCGGTGACGTGTCGCTGAAGACCGCTTCAAGCACACTGGCCGATGCGGGCAGGGTGGGAGTCTGGGGGAGGTAGGCGACGCGCACGCCATTCGCTATAACGATACGCCCCGCATCGGGCTGCTCGATACCCGCAAGGATACGGAGGAGCGAGCTCTTGCCGGAGCCGTTCACCCCGATGATACCGAGCCGTTCACCTTTACGGATGCCAAAGCTGAGGTCACGGAAGAGTGGGCGCACGCCATACTGCTTGGCGAGGCCTTCAGCAGAGAGAATTGTCATGGTTTCTGGAATGGTTTGTTACCGCACAACTAGAAGTATCATACCACGGAGAGCTCGTAGATGATGGGAGGCGTGGAGGGCGCAGCCCTCCACAAAGAAACCAACCCAACCGTTGTAGCGCAACGAACGTGCGGGAGGCGTGGAGGGCGCAGCCCTCCACAAAAAAACCAACCCAACCTTGGTTTCGCTAGGGAGCATTGTAAACAAACACGACTATTGAGGAGGGTCATGATGCTCGAGCAGACGTTGAGCGGCATTCAGGTGATTGAGGTAGCGACCTACGTCCCGGGTCCGGTCTGTACACAGATCCTGCGCGGGCTAGGGGCAGAGGTTACGAAGGTGTCACGACCAGGAGGCGATCCGCTACGGCACCTGCCGCCCCTCGATGCGGCCTACGAGCTGTTCAACGCCGGGAAGCGGGAGATCGAGGTCGATCTACGGAGTGCTACAGGTGCGGCGACCCTACGCGATCTCGTCCTGAGGGCCGACATCCTGGTGGATGGTCTACGCCCGGGG
>CAIWUD010000522.1 GCA_903915775.1 uncultured Chloroflexota bacterium
AGAAATAATGCCGAACTGACCCGCGCACTGCAGCTCAAGGATGCCTTCCTTGCGATGATGAGCCACGAGCTACGCACACCATTGCACATTATTCTTGGTTTCAGCGAAGCTATGGAGGAGCAGATCTATGGGCCGATCAGTCCTGAACAGCGCAACGCACTCGTGCAGGTGAGCCAGAGTGGTCGGCACCTGCTCGCCATTCTGGCTGATATCCTCGATTTGGCTCATATTGATGCCGGTGCAGAGGTATTGGAGTTGCAACCGATCGACCTGGAGAGCCTCTGCCACAGTGCACTGCAGTTCGTCTATGGGAAGGCGCAACAGAAGCAGATCCATCTGCTCCGTACGATCCAACAGGGGGTGAGCGGTCTACGTGCCGATGAGCGTCGGCTCACACAGATTCTGGTCAATCTGCTCGATAATGCGGTAAAATTCACCCCGGACGGGGGGCAGGTTGGGCTAGAGGTGACCACTGATCCGGGACAGGGGCAGATTCAGTTTGTGGTCTGGGACACTGGGATTGGCATTGCCAAGCACGACTATGAGCGCCTCTTCCAGCCCTTCTCACAGCTTGACACTCGGCTCTCGCGTGAGTATGGCGGGGTCGGTCTGGGCCTCAGTCTCGTACAGCGACTGGTTGACCTGCACGGTGGCAGTGTGAGTGTGGATAGTACGCCCGGTCAGGGAAGCCGTTTTACCGTCAGGCTCCCCTGGTCATCGAATGACACTGTCGTTCCACTGCGCGAAGAGCAGCGGGTTAAGGTAGAGTTCTCGGCACCGGCATGGATGCAGCACCTCCGTGTGCTGGTTGCCGATGATCATGAAGTGACGCTCCAGCTCTACAGCGAGCTCCTTCAGCGGCAGGGTTGTCATGTCGTTATGGCGCGTAACGGTGAGGAGGCCCTAGCCCTGGCCCGTTTGCAACATCCCGACCTCGCGATCATTGATATCCAGATGCCGGTGATGGATGGTTTAACGGCGATCCAGCAGATGCGTGCCGATGTGGCGCTGGAGCGGCTACCAATTATCGCCCTGACGGCTCTCGCCATGCCCGGAGACCGGGATCGCTGCCTGGCAGCTGGAGCTGATAGCTACTTAGCGAAGCCAGTGAGCTTGCAGCGCCTCCTTGCGACCATGTCCGCGCTGATCGATAGCTCTGGGGCCAATAGCAACGCATTGGAAGTTTGAACACGCTATGCCACACCTTCCTGACTGGCTCGCCCGACGTGCGCTGCTCCACCCTGACCGTCCGGCACTGATCGGTTCGTTCGCCACCTGGTCGTTTGCCGAGCTTGATGCCCGTGCCAGCGCACTGGCCATGGGCTTGCGTGCCCTCGGTCTACTCCCTGGGCAGCGCCTGGCCATCTTGGCGCGTAACAGTCCATACTACGCCGCTGCACTCCACGCTGCGCCGCGCTGCGGTCTCCTGTTGGTGCCACTCAACACCCGCTTGACGCCCAACGAGTTGGCCTGGCAGTTGGCCGATTGTGGCGCAACACTGCTCCTCTACGATGAGGCCCATGCAGCTGTTGCTGCAATCCTCGATGGGGTCGAACGAGTCGCGCTCGAGCCACTCACCGAACTGGTGACGGGGGAAGTTGCTGCAGCGCCCCCCATCGATCTGGATGCGCCCCATACGATCATCTACACCTCGGGGACAACGGGCCATCCCAAGGGGGCCATGCTCAGTGCGGGCAACCACTGGTGGAGTGCTACAGCCTCGCTGCTCAACCTGGGCCTGCACGAAACGGATCGCTGGCTGGCGGTGTTGCCACTCTTCCACGTCGGTGGGCTGTCGATCCTGCTCCGTGGCGTGATCTATGGGATCCCCGTCGTCTTGCACGAGCGCTTCGATCCCGCTGCCGCACTCGCGGCCATTGACGATGAGGCGGTAACGATCGCCTCACTCGTCGCGGTGATGTTGGCGCGCATGCTCGAAATCCGTGGCCAACGCCCCTTTCCGCCCCACTTCCGCTGTGCACTCCTCGGCGGTGGCCCGGCACCACAGCAGCTGCTCGAGAGCTGTGCGAGCAGGGGCGTTCCGGTGGTCCAGACCTACGGCATGACTGAGACTGCGTCGCAGGCGGTGACCCTTGCCCCCGCCGATGCGTTGCGCAAACTTGGCTCGGCCGGGCAGCCGCTCTTACCCATGGAGCTGCGCATTGTTGCTGCAGGGCGCGTTGCTGCCCCTGGCGAGGTGGGCGAGATCTGCGTACGTGGCCCTATGGTCACCAAGGGCTACTATGGACGGCCCGAGGCGACGGCGGCAGCACTCCACGATGGGTGGCTCCACACGGGTGACCTTGGCTACCTTGATCCGGAAGGCTTCCTCTATGTGGTGGATCGGCGCAGCGACCTGATCATCTCAGGGGGCGAGAATATCTATCCGGCTGAGGTGGAGGCGATTCTGCTTGAGCACCCTGCCGTGGCCGAGGCGGGCGTCATCGGTGCCCCCGATCCCCTCTGGGGCCAGGTACCAGTTGCCTTTCTGGTCATTCGCGACGCCGCTCATGCGGACAGCAACCAGCTGATTGAACACTGTCGCGCACGCCTTGCCACGTACAAGGCACCACGCCAGATCCATGTCGTTGCCGAGCTCCCACGCACTGCTGCCGGCAAACTCCGCCGTAATCTGCTCCGCGAACTGTTGGAGCGCATGTAAGCTCATCAGGCACCTGGTCGCTCACGCTGCCACGCAGTAGCAAGTCCCGTGGGCTCCGTGCGCATGCCTGGTGCCAGGAGCAGGAACAGTCCCAGGATGGCCGTCAGAAGCGCGGCACTCCCGAGGGCGAAGCTGAAGGGCACCGTGTTGGTGAGTTGGGGATGGTGGCCTAGCCCATAGTCGATACCAATCGAGAGGACAAACCAGCCCAGGATGGCTAGGCGCGTAGGCAGTTTGAGAGAGCCAACCCGCGTCATGAGCAGCAACCCCTCACCGGCCAGGCCAATATGGGAGACGAAGAGCATCATCTCCAACGGCCAGTAGCCATCGACAAAGCCCACGTGCGACCAGTGGAGCAGCCAGAAAGCTATGGTCCAGAGCCCATACTTCACACTGGCAAATGCAGCGAAGGCGTTGAACCAGCCCCAACTGCGTCCGTAGAAGAGGCCGATGAGCGCCAATGAGGCAAAGAGCGCTGCCTCCGGACAGTCGGGGATGAAGGGCCAGGCCCAGAGTGGTGAGGCAGCCAGTTGGGGTCCGTACCAGATCCAGCCACCCCAGACTACCCCCACCCCATTGGCCGCAATACAGATCCAGAAGAGTAGGGGGCGATCGAGGATCAATTGGAGTATTCGCTCAAGGAGACGGTACATCGTTTCAGCCTTCAACGTAGGGGACGGATCGGCACACCGCCCACAAAAGCTCCTGGGGCCACATCGCGGTTGACGAGGCTCATCGCCGAGACGGTGGCGCCATCACCGATCACGACACCGGGTAGGATGGTTGAGTTCGCACCGATCGTGACATCACGTCCGACGACGACGGGTCCACGGCGCCACTCGTAGCGTGTGAACTCGTGGCAGAGGATGGTCGAGTTGTAGCCAATGACACAGTTCTCCCCTAGGCTGATATCCTGCGGGAAGAAGACATCAACCATTACCATGAGGCCTACGGACGCATGGGGCCCGACGCGCATGCCGAGACGCCGGTAGAGCGCGTTCTTCAGCGCCAGTTGTGGTGTGTAGCGTGCCAGTTGGATGATGATGGCGTTGCGCATGACCCGAGCATACCCACCAGTCACCTGGGCGTAGTACCAGAGGGCATTGTGCACCCCTGGCGACGGGTGGATCTCCAGACGGGCGTGGCGCTCGGAGCTTCTGGTAGGGGATGGTATCCCATTCGGCTGCATAGAGAGGCCTCTTTTGATACGCTCACGGAGCTCCTACTCCTCTACCTCGCTTAAGCATGGTTCAAACGAGCCTGACACGCTTACGTGAGGTGTGGAGGGCTTCACCCTCCGCAAAGGAGTCGCATCCCGCCCTAACTGCGCCAGATTGTCACGCCGGCGCAGTCGAAATTGAAACACGCCTTAGAGCAGCAGCCCTAGGGCGAGCAGCAGACCAAAGATCATATGCAGGCGTGCGGTACCACGAAGGCCAAGGTTGAGTGCACGCCCCTGCCCGCTGCGCATGAGGCGGAGTAGCGGAAGCGCCAGGGGGATCGTCAGCCAGGGCAGCATGATGAAGAGTGATCGATCGCCCCAGATCCAGATGATCGGGAGCATGAGGTAGGCACCCACGAGGAGCAGCAGATACTCAGTACGGGCAAAACGCTCGCCAAAGATCACGGCCAGGGTGCGCTTGCCAGCTTTCCGATCGGTTGGCGCATCGCGCAGATTATTCACCACAATGATCGCGGTCACGAGCATCGCCACTGGCAGGCTCGCTAGCAGCGCTGGCAGACGGAGCGCATCGCTGTGTAGATAGTCTGTAGCAACTACGGCAAGCGTACCGAAAAAGACGAAGGTGAAGATGTCGCCTAGGCCATGGTAACCGAGCGGAAACGGACCACCGGTGTAGAGGATGCCTGAGGCGATCGAGAGCAGCCCAATGAGCAGGATCGGCCATCCCCCCACCCGGATCAGGAAGAGTCCGCAGAGCGCGGCAAGCGCAAAACAGAGGAGCATCGCGCGGTAGACCAGCGCCGGTGCGATGAGGCCACTCTGAGTGACTCGGGTAGGGCCAAGCCGTTCAGCGGTATCAGCACCCTTCTGGTGATCGAAGTAGTCGTTGGCCAGGTTAGTGCCGATCTGGATGAGGAGCGCTGCAAGCAGGGCCACGACCACGACCCAGGGGCGCAGCATACCGTCGGCCAGGGCCGTTGCGGAACCAACAAGCACTGGTACGACGGCCGCTGGCAGGGTTGGTAGGCGGATCGCCAACAGCCAGGCCCGCGCCGGCCCAGGTGGGGTGGAAGATTCTCTGATGCTCATACAGGTTCAGTATACCATTGAACGTAGCTGTTCACGGTTGGGGCAAGCCAGCGGCAGGGCAACCACAGGGGGTTGCCCATACAGAGGGCGCCACGAGGGCGAGACGCCCTCGCTCCAGGAGAAGTGTGAACAGTTACCATTGAACCTTCTGCAGAGTGGATATCTCTGGGTGAGCGTACCCGTTCACCACTTTGGGGTAGGCTGTTGGGGCAACCACGGGGGGTGCCCCAACAGTCGGCGCGCAAAAACGGTTCACCGCTAGTCTAAACACTCACCCGAGGAGGCGTTTGAACCAGTCTGCAGCGATGAGGGCAACCTCTTCAAGGGCTCCCTGCTCTTCAAAGAGATGGCTCGCTCCGGGGATAAGCTCCAGGACTGAACCACTGGGCAAAAGTGGCAATACCCCCTGGTTACGCATCAATACCTCATGGTCTGCGCCGCCGACAATGAGCAGGGTGGGTGCACAGACCCCCGCCAGACTCACCACAGCGAGATCTGGGCGTCCTCCTCGTGAGACAATTGCACGGATCTGCTCCGGACGCTCTGCCGCTGCCATCAGTGCAGCTGCCGCACCCGTACTTGCCCCAAAGTAGCCCAGTGCGAGGCCGCTAGTGGTGGGCAGGGCGCACATCTGGTCGGTAGCGGCAACCAGTCGTCGGCTCAGGAGCGGAATATTGAAACGGATGTGGCCGGTTAGCCGCTCACTCAGCTCCTCCTCCGCCGTCAGGAGGTCGAAGAGCAGGGTTGCGAGCCCCGCCTGGTTGAGGCGGGCGGCCACGTACCGGTTGCGGGGGCTAAGCCGACTGCTCCCGCTACCGTGAGCGAACATGACGAGTCCCTGGGCACCCACAGGATGGCTGAGTTCTCCGTCGAGGAGATGTCCATCAGCATGGATCTGGATCGATGTAACGGTGATGGCATGCTCGGGCATCTGCTGTTGTACCATACGCTTCCTCCTTCTTTGAGGGATGGTTCAGATTCGGCCCTTTGCAAGCTAGTTTGAGGGATGGTTCAATGTCGGCTGCGCCGACGTTACCATCTGGCGGTGCCAAGGCTGGGTTGCGTTTTTTTGAGGAGGGCGAAGCCCTCCACACCTCCCGTTGAGCAGCATGCCTTGCGAAAAAGTATTGTGCAGCATACCATGAATTAGAGTAAGATAGAGCGGTGTAGCCCTGGCCTACTTCTCCGGAGGAGATCGCTACGTGACCATTACTGACCGCATGCTCATTGGTGCTATTGCTAATAATCCGGCCAACTATGCCGGTGATGGCGAGTGGCGCTACTCAATCACCCAGAAACTGCTCTTCTTCAGCAAAGCTGCTACTCCCGATCCGAAGGATCACGAGCCCTTCTTCGCGCTACCAGCCCTCGATCCCGATGGATCGCAGCGGCGTGAGCACGCCTTTCGGGCCTTCATCCGCCGTCGTTGGCCTCCCGAGCGCCAGCGTGAACTGGAGCGTTTCGCCGAGCGCCGAGGCTGGAGTTTGGCGATGGAGCTGAAGTACGGTGGTGGTGCCCTCGAGGATTATGAGGCCGAGGAGTGGCAGTACGTTGTGAATCGTGAGCTCCGGCGTCTCACCCTTGAGGTACGCAAGCGTATTATCGATCTCGATGGCGAAGCGGGCGGTGAGGCGCAACCACCCGACCCTACTCACACCCCTGAGGAGAACCCACGTACCCGGTGAGTTCTCGTGTAGGCGTAGCCGAGGAGGCGGTAGGTGGCACTGATCGTTACCTGGTAGGGCCCCTGCAGTGGGCGCACCAGCGGGATCAGGGCCGCTGTTCTTGAGCCATCACTGGTCACACTTCCTGTTGCTGCTCCAGCCTCTAGGTCGAAGATTAGGCTCAGCGGTCGTGCACCCCAGCTGTAGTCCCAGCCGAGGGAGACGCCGGAGAACCCGAGGGCCTTGGAGTGGCGCACCCGTAGATGACGGACGCGTGCCGGGATCAGGGCGCGGCTCAAGAGTTGGAGCAGCAGCCCCAGCCACACTCCATACCCGAGCCTGCGAAGCAGTTGCATCCCCTGGCCCGCAGGCATTAGGCCACCGCTCCATTATGGTCGTGTGGCAAGAGGATCTGACGCCGATCGGCATCGGGATGGGCACGGTAGAGAGTGATTACACTCCCGATAAGCCCAACAAGTGCCGCGCCACTCTCTGCAACGATCGTCTGCGCCAGAGACTCTTTCTGAGCCTTGTACTCGAGCAGGCGCACCTTGATCAGCTCGTGGGCGAGCAACTCCTGGTCAACTTTGGCCAGCAACTGTTCGGTCAGGCCCTGCTTCCCCAGGAGTACGGTTGCCTTGAGGGGATTGGCTATTCTGCGCAGGTAGGCGCGCTGGAGTTTCGTGAGTTCAGTCATGAGTCATCCTTGCTTAGCCGTTGATCATAGGAGCCACGCAGATCGTTGAGGCGTACCTGAAGAATATCGCGGAGATTGCGCAGCGAGTCATTCACCAGCCTGACCTTCGTCTCGTTGCCGTAGTGCCAACGCACCGGCACTTCGCTAATGCGGTAGCCAGCCTTCTGGGCCAGGAAGAGGAGCTCAACATCGTACGCGGTGACCGCTGCGCCCTGGACGATAGGCGCATCATCACCATAGATGCGCATGCGCCGAAAGAGGATCTGCGCAGTCTGGCGTGGCATCGCTTTAAAGCCACACTGCGTATCGTTGATGCCCCGTAGGGCAATCAGTGCGATCAGCCAGTTGAAGACCCGGCCCATCACGTGGCGGTACCATGGCTCACCCTCCCGTGACGCCCCCACGCCCTCTCGCGAGCCGATCACCAGCTGATCACCCGCCTGTAGCCTGACCATGAGCTTTGGCCACTCATCGATCGGCACGGCCAGATCTGCGTCGCTGAGCAGGATGTAGCGACCACGTGCGGCCAGAGCACCTTCACGTACGGCGAAGCCCTTCCCACGGTGATCGCGGCGCAGCAGTTCCACCCCTGGCCAGGCCGCTGCGATCTCCGCCGTCGTATCGCTGCTGCCATCATCAACCACCAGCACCTCGGAGCGGAAGGGCTGAGTTGCAAGGTAGTCCATGATGTTCCTCAGCGTGCCTGGGAGGCGCCGGGCCTCATTGTAGGCAGGGATCACGATGGAGAGTTCGAGCGGGTCACGCTCCATAACTCACCCCCGTACCCGTGCTGGCCGCGGAGGTGCGATGGCGGCGGTGAGCCGTGCCTGTTCCTCTGCGGAGGTATGGCGCCGCTTCTGCCAGAAGTGGTGTAGCCTGAGCAGGGCAGCCAACTGGCCGCGCAGACGCGCCCGTGCCGCCGGCTCGCGTAGGTGGCGCAGGCTCTGCAGGGTGAAGCCGAGTTGCGAGGTGAGCAGGTGGCGCCAGTAGCGGCGTACCAGCGGTGTTGGCATATTTTTTACCCAGACCAGGGCAAAGTTGCGCCCACAGTAGTAACTGGCCAGGGTTCCTCCACCGGTGGCGCTGAGGCGATGGTAGACAACGGCTGCTGGGACAAAGATGGTGCGCATCCCCTGTCGCCGCGCTCGTAAGTTCAGATCCACATCTTCGCAGTACATCACCAGATCTTCGTCAAAGATCTGCCACAGCGCCCTACGCCGTCCTGCTGCATAATGGTATCGAGCCTCACTCAGTTGTTCCAGGGCCGAGCGGCGGTAGGCTGCGGCGCCGGCACAGGGCCCAAAGACCTCACTCAGGGTATCATACTGGCCATCGTCACGCTCCCACACCCCTCTACTCCCCGGCTCGCCATCAGCCCGGTAGAAATCACCAGCCGAGTGGAGGTAGTCGCGCCGATCGAAGAGGCGTAACTTACTAGCGGCGAACGCGTAGTCGGGGTGGCGCTCCAGCGTACCAACGAGCTCGTCCAGCCAGGTGGGGGCAGCCTCGGTGTCATTGTTCAGCAGGACGACGTAGGGTGCTGAGGTTACCGAAATGCCAGCATTGACCGCGCCCGCCAGTCCCCGGTTAGCGCTTAGGGTGATGAGTGCCACCTCAGGGTAGTGGCGCTCCAGCAGTGTAGGTGTCTCATCATTGCCACCATCATCAACCAGGGTTATACGAAAGTCGCGGCGCGTCTGGGCGCGCAGCGCATCGAGACATGTGGGCAGGAGGGCTGCACCATTGTACGTGGGAATAATGATATCGATGGTGGCGGTCATAGACTCAGTGGGCGTTCAATGCTGGGAGCATAGGCACCAAGCTCAACGAGGTAGGCTGCTAGCGCCTCTTCCCAGGGGCGAAGGGTGATGCCAAGGGCTGCACCGGCCAGGTTGGCTAGGGGGGTGTAGGGTGGTGGCACGCTATCACGCCGGTAGTCGGCCAGTTTGATACTCGTCACCGCCACCTCTGTGCGGCCAGCCAGCCTCAGGATGGTTCGTGCAAAGCTGTCGCGCGAGGCGCTACCGCTATTCACGAAGTGGTAGGTACCATACTGATCCGTAGCGATCAGGCGCGTAACCGCCTCAGCCACATCAGGGCAGAAGGTTGGACTCCCCACCTCATCATCGACCATTCGTAATCCACCGTCTGGGGGTGCCTCAGCGAGACGCAGGATCGTGCGCACAAAGTTGCGCGCACCACCGAAGAGCCAGGCAACGCGCACAATGTAGAAGCGGTCGAGCAGTTCACGCACCACCAGTTCACCGGCGAGTTTCGAGCGACCGTAGGCATTAACCGGCCCGGTCTGATCATACTCGTAGTAGGGGCGTTCATTATCACCCGCAAAGACCTCGTTCGTGCTGATATAGACCAGCGGCACACCCATGCTGCGGCAAGCCAGGGCTACATACTTTGTACCCAGACTGTTGATCCGGTAGGCTTGTTCGGGGTCGCGAGCACAGCCATCAACATTCGTCATGGCTGCCGCGTGGATCACCAGGTCAACGCCAGATGCTACTACCTGCTCAACCACAGCCGGACTATCGAGCTCAAGTTGCTGGTGCCCGAGGGGAACGATCGTACGTTTGGGGCTGAGTGCCGCACTGAGGGCACTCCCTAGTTGACCATTGGCACCGGTGATTGCAATGCGCACAGCTCATCTCCCAGCCAGATGGATGCTCACTTGGGCAAGAGTAGCAGAAGCACTGGGTGAAGTCAAATAGATGGGGAGGCGTACCCAAACTACGGCGAGGTGTGGGGACTACCTGGTGTGTATATCCTGACGCTCTCCTGTTCATTCGCATCGTTGCGGGCCACAATGGCAACAGCCTCTGATTCGTTGCTGAGATTCACCGCTTGGTGGGGTAGACCTGCCGGAATGAAGACAAAGTCGCCTGGTTTGTTCACACACGATTTGGCAAGATCTTCGCCATAGAAGGTCTGGACTTCGCCCTTGAGAAGGTAGATGGTCGTTTCGAAGCCATCATGGTAGTGAGGTTGTGCTCTGGCGCCAGGGGGGATGATCACGATATTCATCGAAATGGCCGTAGATCCGGCCGTTTTGTTGGAGATACCCACATAGTTGGGGAGTTTCTGCAGGGTATCAATAGCCACCTCGGGTCGTACTGTGATGATGTCACCATCAAAATTCATGGTCTCCTCACTC
This sequence comes from uncultured Chloroflexota bacterium, assembly GCA_903915775.1. Taxonomy (GTDB): domain Bacteria; phylum Chloroflexota; class Chloroflexia; order Chloroflexales; family Chloroflexaceae; genus Viridilinea. The sequence continues at coordinate 10,462 of CAIWUD010000522.1, forward strand.
TGGTAAGCATCGGCTCCGCCACGCTACGAGCCTACCAGATCGTCAGAACCTTGTCCAGAAGCCCTACTACCCGTACCTGTTCATAGTTGGGGTACGGGAGGTGTGAAGGGCGAAGCCCTTCACAAAAAAACGACTCAACCATGCCTTACCCCAACGGTGAACAGTTATATCCCAAAAACATCTGCTATACTAGCGTATAGTATCGGTGGAATGGTGTGCTGTTTCATGCGCATTTGCGCATGTCAAAGGGGAATTGACCATGCGTTGTACACAGTGTGACACCCTCAACCCGGATAGTGCCCGCTTCTGTATCAATTGTGGTGCGCAACTTACTGTCGCCACCCGAACCCTATCCAGGCAGCCTCCCGCCAACCCGTCCCCTGCCGCTCCATTGACTGCCCCGCCCACCTCCGTCTCCACTTCCATCCCCACCGCTCCGCCATCCACCGCGGCCACCGCCACGCCGGTGCCCATGCTGCACCAGACGATCAACGTCACGGTACAGGTCCCCACGGCTACTCCTGCTCCCCCCACCCCAAACCCGGTTCTCATCATGACCCAGCAGACGAACAACCCTGGCTGTCTCGTGCGTGCGCTCTACTTCTGCGTGATCGGCCTCTGGTTGGGCATGTTCTGGACTGGAATCGCCTGGTTGCTCCTCGTTTCTATCATTGGCCTCCCCCTCGGCATCTGGATGCTGAATCGCATTCCCCAGATCATGACACTGCGACCAGTACGTACACAGACCCAGGTCATGAGTATCGGCAACGTCATGGTCGCCCAGCAGGGTGAGTATGCCCAATACCCCTTCTGGCTACGTGCGGTCTACTTTGTCGTGGTGGGTTGGTGGCTCAGCTTCCTCTGGCTCCTCGCTGCTTGGGCACTCGTAGGAGTCTCCTTCGGCCTTGGCCTCCCCCTAGCGTTCTGGATGTTCGACCGTGTTCCTGCGATCGTCACCCTAGCTCGATCGTAAGATTGGAGCTAAAAACCTGCCAACCCGTGCTATCATGATCAGGGTGTGGATCGGTGAGCCGTGGGCGGCAGCCACACAACGGTCATACCCCCATGCTATCGAGTTCAGGGAGGAACGTGGTAAGGCATAGTTCAACTTTGGCTGCACCAGTTCAGCAGTCTGGCGCCATCAAAAAGCTGGGTTGGGCTTTTTAATGGAGGACTTCGCCCTCCCGTCAGCTTTCCAAGCCGCTTTGAGACATGCCGTACAATACAACCGATGCGGATCCACTGCTCGCGCAACTCCCCGTCACTCTGGAACCTTCTAAGGGGTAAAGCCCTTACTCGCTGGTCATGCTACCCTCACATCCATGACTCCCACCAGACAGAGCCGCTTCCCCATGCCTTGGTTCGACCCATCACGGCCAACACTCCTCCCAGGTCTAGGTCTCACCGTAGCTATCGCTATTCTGGCTTACGCTCTCCAACAGGTCGAGGTTCGCCTACTCAGATACGCACTCATCGAGGCGATTGTTATCGCGATGCTCCTGGGCATAGTCTGGCGCAACCTGATGGGCGTTCACCCACGTCTAGAGCCGGGGATTACCTTTACGGCAAAGCCGGTTCTGGAACTAGCGATCGTGCTCCTCGGCGCATCAGTGAATCTACCACAGCTCATGGCGGCTGGTACAAACCTGCTCCTGGCTATTGTGTTGGTTGTGAGCATTGGAATCGGCACGAGTCTCCTGATCGGTCGTAGCCTGGGGCTCAATCTAAACCTCGCCCTCCTGGTAGCTGTGGGCAACGCCATCTGCGGTAATTCGGCCATTGCCGCCCTCGCTCCGGTGATCGGTGCCAACAAAGAGGATGTCGCCTCATCGATTGCCCTTACAGCCGTTCTCGGTGTAGTTGTGGTGCTTGGTCTACCCCTCCTCATTCCCGCGATTGAACTTAGCTCCTACCAGTATGGGGTACTAGCCGGCATGACTGTCTACGCAGTCCCTCAAGTGCTAGCTACGACCTTCCCGGTAAGCGCTCTCAGTACTGAAGTGGGCACCTTGGTCAAACTCGTACGGGTATTGCTCCTCGGCCCGATTGTTCTAGTATGTAGTCTGCTCGTTCGTGCGCAGCGTGCTACCACTAAGCGGATTGGGTTGGGGCGCTTGGTCCCCTGGTTTATCACTGGTTTCCTGCTTATGAGCACCATCCGCAGTCTTGGCCTGCTACCCGGCGATCTGGCCGAGTCGCTGCGCGCCCTCAGCCGCTGGCTAACGATTGCAGCCATGGCCGCCCTGGGTCTTGGTGTGGATATCCGATCCTTGCGCCGTGTTGGTCTACCGGTTGGTATAACCGTCCTTGCCTCGCTCACCGTGCTGATCGTGGTGAGCCTGATGCTGATCCTGGGCCTCAACATCGGTGCCCCAGCGGTGAACAGCTGAGGGTGAACGGTTACTGGTGTAAACTTAGTTGACTACCCAAAAGGCTCATAGTATAATCCCGGGCATTCCGTCGGGGATAAGGTATAGGAATGGGCATACTCACAGGTGTGGGGGATATTCCACCTACGCATGGACTGCTTACCCTCACGCTTGCACTGCTCGTGGTGACAGGAGCGGCACTGTTGGGCGGGATCAGTGGGTTTGGTTTTGCGCTGATCAGCACACCACTTCTGCTGGCTCTCGGCTTTCCACTTGCCTTTGTGGTACCAACGAACTTGATGATCGCCATGTTAACGCGAGTCGTCGTTGCGTACCGGCTGCGTGAGCATATTCGTTACGGTCGGGTTGCTGTGATGGCGGCAGCTAGCTTGCCGGGGATTGGCTTGGGTCTGATTAGCCTGGCGCTCTTCCCTGCCCACGCAATAAAGCTGGCCACCGGGTTGCTCGTGATGGTCGCCACCCTGCTGATCTGGCGAACTGCGTCACTTCCGCCGCGACGCCCCTGGCCCGGTGCCGTGGCCGTAGCTGGCTGTCTCGGTGGGCTACTGGGGGTCACCACCTCACTCAATGGTGTGCCGCCAGTGCTGCTGTTGGCGAGCGAGCAGACCACTCCCAAGCGTTTCCAGGCCGATCTGGCCCTCTTTTTCGTGCTTACGAATATCGCGACGCTTCTGCTCCTTGGCTGGCGCGGCCGTCTACCAGAGGTTGCAACGCTGCCCCTCGCTCTCTTCTGGCTCGTGATCGCCCTCATTGCCAATCAGGTCGGCACAAGCCTGGGTGGGCGATTGTCTACCGTCGTTTTTCGCCGCATTGCCATGGGCCTCGCCTTCTGTGCTGGTATCATGACCGTCGTAACGGCGTGAAATCCGCTCTCGAAAGCCCTTAACCTAGCCTTACTACCGCCAGACAGTCACGCTGGCATAGCCGATACTGACCTACGCCCCTGAGGAGGAGTCTATGCACAAGTTCCTGGTCCATAACCATGGCGATCACGTTGGGGTAGCTACATCGGACATTGCAGCGGGAGAGCGGGTAGTTGGTATCTTCATGGATGATGACTCGACGATCGAGCTACTGTCCAACCATGCAGTACCCTTAGGGCATAAAATTGCGGTCAGTAGCGTGGCTGCAGGTGGCGATGTACTTAAATACAATGTCAAGATCGGTGTAACCCCCAGTGGCTTTGCAGTTGGTGACTACGTACACATCCACAACTTGAAAACGGCGAGGTGGTAAGATGGTTCATTCCCAAGGGATGTTTGGCTATCGTCGCGAGAATGGCCGTGTCGGTGTGCGCAACCATGTGATCATCCTCCCGGTCGACGATATCGCCAATGCTGCTGCTGAGGGTGTTTCTCGGCTAATTAACGGCACCCTGGCGCTGCCCCATGCCTACGGTAGGCTCCAGTATGGTGAAGATCTCGATCTCCACTTCCGTACGATGGTTGGTACTGGCGCTAATCCAAATGTAGCTGCGGTCGTGGTGATCTGCATCGAGCCCAAGTGGGCTAAGCGCGTTGCTGATGGCATTGCCGCTACGGGCAAACCGGTCGAGTTCTTCGCGATTGAAGGGAACGGCGATCTCGAGACGATCCGTAGGGCAGCCTGGAAGGCGCGAGAATTTGCTCAATGGGCCTCTGAGTTGCAGCGCGAAGAGGTCAGTTTGAACGAACTGACGATCAGTATTAAGTGTGGTGAGTCTGATACGACTACGGGGCTTGGCTCCTGCCCTACCGTTAGCTATGCTGTTGATCGGATTGTTGAGGCCGGTGGAACGGTCTTCTTTGGTGAAACTTCGGAGCTTACCGGGGGTGAGCAACTCATTGCCCAGCGTATGGCTACGCCTGAGTTGCGCCAGAAATTCATGGCCTTCTACGATGACTATATCCGTGAGATCAAGGCTCAGGGTGTTGACCTGCTTGGTTCCCAACCGACTGAGGGCAATATTGCTGGTGGTTTGACGACGATCGAGGAGAAGGCCCTCGGGAACATTCAAAAGACCGGTAGCAAACCGGTGATCGGTGTACTCAAGCCCGCTGAGGCACCTGCCAACGGTCCTGGTACCTACTTCATGGATACCTCCTCAGCAGCGGCAGAGTGTGTCACCCTCATGGCCGCTGCTGGTGCGGTGGTTCACTTCTTCCCTACTGGCCAGGGTAATGTGATCGGTAACCCGATCGAGCCAGTGATCAAGGTGAGTGCGAATCCTCATACTGTTCGCACCATGTCTGAACATATCGATCTGGACGTGAGCGGTCTGCTTGCGCGAACTATGAACCTGCAGCAAGCTGGTGAGAATCTGATGGAGTGTCTGCGCCGTACGGTCAATGGGCGCCTCACTGCTGCCGAGCTCCTCGGCCATCGAGAGTTTGTGATGACGAAGCTCTACCGGAGCGCATAAAGGACGAAGCCATCGCTGGCCCGCTCGTAGGTTGGTAGATAAAAACCTGCCAACCCGTGCTATCATGATCAGGGTGTGGATCAGTGAGCCGTGGGCGGCAGCCACACAACGGTCATACCCCCATGCTATCGAGTTCAGGGAGGAACATTGTGTCGAACGTCGTTGTTGAGTCTCCTGAGTCGGTTGGGATGAGCAGTGGGCGGCTTGCACGCATCAGACCGGTGATGCAGAGCTACGTGGATCAGAAGGGCTATGCTGGGATCAGCAGCATGATCGCCCGCCGGGGTAAGGTGATCTATGCTGACCAGGTCGGTTGGCAGGATCGTGAGGCCGGGGTGCCGATGGCGGCAGATACGATCTTCCGGGTCTATTCGATGACTAAGCCGATCATCTACACCGCCCTGATGACGCTCTATGAGGAGGGACGCTTCCAACTGGTGGATCCGGTGGCGAAGTTTATCCCTGCTTTTGGGGCTACCAAGGTGTTGAATGGTGATGGCAGCCTGGCTGATCAGAACCCGCTGCGCCCCATGCAGGTGCGCGATCTGATGACCCACACCAGTGGGCTGAGCTACGACTTTCTTGAGGATTTCCCGGTCGGTGCGCTCTACCGTGAGGCCCGCCTGATGAATGATGCCTCGCGGAGCCTTGAGGCGGTGATCGCTGAACTTGCCCGTATTCCCCTGGCCTTCCAACCCGGTAGCATGTGGCACTACAGCCTCGGTACTGATGTGGCAGCACACCTCATCCAGGTCATCTCGGGAAAGCCCCTCGGCCAGTTCCTCCAGGAGCGTATGTTTGAGCCCCTGGGTATGGTCGATACCGCCTTTGGTGTGCCTGAGGCAAAGCAGGGCCGCCTCTCGGCAATGTATGGCCTCCCTGATCTTTTTGCCCCGGGGATGACCTTCGGTGCGCTCTTCGGCCACTTCCTCGGTGGTAACGTCGGTCGCCGTGAGGTGGCAGATACCTATCCGGTTGATGCCCCCGAGACCTTCCAGCGTGGCGGCATCGGTCTCTTCTCTACCGCTGCCGACTACATGCGCTTCGCGATGATGCTGCTCACTGGTAGGGCGAGTGATGGTCAGCGCATCCTGGGCCGCAAGACGCTGGAGTTGATGCATACCAACCATCTGCCGCAGGCGCTGCTGCCCTACATGCTTGCCGGAGCACCAACACCTGGCTATGGCTTCGGTTTGGGCTCACGGGTCGCGAGTGATGTCGGTGCAACTGCGGTGGCTGGGTCGGTTGGGGAGTTTGGTTGGGCCGGTGCGGCAAAGACCTACTACTGGGTCGATCCGAAAGAAGATCTGGTTGGGCTCTTTATGTCCCAGTACATGATCGGCTTTGATCTGCCGGAGAGTGATCTGCGAGCCTTGACCTACCAGTCTATTGATGATTAGGTCTGGTTTTGGTCGCGCCGATGGTGTAACCACGGTTGGGTTGGTTTTTTGTGGAGGGCGTTGCCCTCCACTGTACTCGTTGAGTCTGTTGTTTGTGCCGGGCCGAGCCCACTACGCCTCAAGAGTGAGGCGGAAGGCGGTGATGGCTCGCGCTACCTCCTCGTCACCGATGTGGCGGTGGGTGACGAGGCGTACGATGTCATCGGTGAGGCTCGAGGCGAGTAGGCCCTGTTCTGCTAGGCGGGTGAGCAGTTCTGCTGCACTGAGCCTGGTGGTACGCACCAAGATGATATTCGTCTGCACGCTCTGGAGGTTGAGCTCAAGACCTGGGAGGCCCGCCAGAGCGTTGGCGAGGTTGCGGGCGCGTTGGTGATCCTGACCGAGGCGTGCCCGCATGTCGCGCAGGGCGATGAGGGCGGCGGCGGCGAAGATGCCCGCGTTGGGTACGCTGTGGCCGCCGAGCCGTTTGAGCGCACTGCGTGCGCGGTCGATCAGCTGCGCTGAACCGATCAGGAGTGCGCCGTAAGGTGCGCTCAGCCCTTTGCTGAGGCTGATGGCGACCGAGTCGGCTGGGGCAGCAAGATTGGCGGGGGGCTCATCTAGGGCTACCGCGGCGTTGCAGAGTCGTGCACCGTCAAGGTGTACCGCTATGCCATGGGCATGGGCAACCTCAGCTACCTGGGCGATGCGCGCGGTGGGAATGGCAATGCCGCCAGCAACATTGTGGCTGTTCTCTAGGCAGACCAGGGCGGTGTTGGGGCGATGGCTGAAGTAGCGCTCGACGATCGCGCTGCGTACCGCCTCGGGATCGGGGCAACCATCATGCGAGGGGAGTAGGCGCGGGATGGCTCCGCAGATGTAGCCAAGGGCCCACTCCTCAGACCAGAGCATGTGGGACGACTGCTCGAGGATGATCTGTTCACCACGCTCGACACTGGCCATGAGCATCGTGAGGTTGGCCATGCTGCCCGTTGGCATGAAGAGGGCAGCCTCTTTGCCGAGGAGCTCTGCTGCGTACTGCTCCAGTTCGTGCACGTGGCGATCGTCATTGGCGGCTGCCCAGCCTGGGGTTGCACGCTGCATGGCTTCCCACATGGCCTCAGTTGGGCGGGTAACGGCGTCACTGCGTAGGTCGATCGGTTCGTGAGGCATGCGTTTGTCCAAGGCATGGTTCAATGTTGGTTGCGTATGAGGGTGAAGCCCTCCATCCTCCTGCTCAGCCTAGGGTGCCCACTCGGTAGCTGTGCGTCGCCTGGATCAACTGGCCTGTCGCGAAGCGTCCCGGTTGGAAGAGGGCCAGATCTGCTGCGGCATCAGCGCCGTGCAGGATATTTGTGGCTATCAGTTCACCAACGACGGGGCTGAGCTTGAAGCCATGGCCGCTGAAGCCGACGGCGAGGTGCAGACCGGGGATTGCTGTTGCTCCGAGCATGGGTTGGAGATCGGGGGTGCAGTCGTAGACTCCGGTGTAGCCGCGCTGTGCTGCAGCCTGCTCCTGGCCAGGAAAGCGTGAACAGAAGCGCTCAAAGAGCGTTCCCTCCTCTTCGAGAGTTGGGGCCGACTCCTCCTCGACGGCCTGATCTTCGCGCCCCTCATGGGCGGCTGTAGTCCCAATCATGCTCATTCCGGCACCTTCGGGACGGTAGTAGCTGCCCAACACGCGGTCGGAGACGATGGGGTGGCGCGGGCCGAAGCTGGCGCTGCGGTGGATGATCGCAATGGCGTGGCGAATTGGGGTGAGGGGGAGTTCTAGGCCGAGGGGGGCAACCAGCGCACCGGTGCGGTAACCCGCTGCGACAACAACAGTCCGGGTGTTGATGCGTCCGGCATCGCTCTCGACGGAGGTAACCCCGTGCTGGTCGTGGCCAATGGCGCGTACCGTTACGCCCAGGCGTAGCTCTGCACCGTGGCGGCGCGCCGCTGCAGCGTAGCCCATGGTCGTGCCGTGGGGATCGGCGTAGCCCGAGTCGGGTTCCCAGACGGCGGCGCCCACCCCTTCGAGGTTGAGGCGTGGCTCGACCTGGTGGATCTGGTCGGGGGTGAGAAGGCTGCTCCTGATTCCGATACGCTGGTGCGTGGCAACATTTGCCGCAGCTGCAGCAGCGTCACCACTACTGACCAGGGCCAGGAAGCCGGTGCGCTGAAAGCCACACTCACCACCAACAATCTCGGCGAACTGCTCGAAGATGTGGCGCGCACGCAGAGCCATCCGTGCCAGGGTCTCATGGGTGTAGTGGGTGCGCACGATCGCGCTCGACCAGCCCGTGGCCCCTCCCGCAAGGCTACCCCGCTCGAGCAGGATGACTCGTCCCGCCCCCTGGCGGGCGAGTTGCCAGGCGATGCTGGTACCGCTACAGCCGCCACCGATCACCACGACGTCGGCTCTTTCACTACTCATCAATATAACCTTTCAGCGTGACCAGCATACGGGAGACGTGGAGGGCAAAGCCCTCCACAAAAAAACCACCCAACCCTGGCTCCGCGTCATGCCGGGGAGGCAAGGCCCACTACCTGAACATGGAGCATCCCGTAGCGGTCGATCGTGGCCCGCTGGTGCGGGTGGATGACGCTGGTCGAGTCGAGCTCTTCGACGATCGCGGGGCCAGCGATCGTCATCCCACTCTGCAGGCGGTAGCGATCGTAGATGGGACAGTCTCCATACCCACCATGCTCGGCAAAGAAGACGGGTCGGTGGGTACGCAGCGCCGCTGCAGGGTCGGTTGGGCCGCTGGGAATGGTGCGTAGCTGGGGGCGGGTGATCTGGCCCACCATGCTCAAACGGAGGCTCACGAGCTCTACGGCTTCGTGAGGGGCACTCGTGCCGTAGATGCGCTCGTGCTCGCGGTGGAAGCGTTCGGCGAGACGGGCTCCAGTGGCCCCATCCAGCAACTTCTCCTCCTCACCCAGGGTGAGCGTCAACTCGTGGCTCTGACCCACATAGCGCAGATCAAGCTGGCGGATAGCACGGGTAGCCTCGCCATGGACACCTTCGCCGGCTAGGGTCGCCAACCCTTCGGCCTCCATACGGGCAAAGGCTCCGGCTACTGCCATGGGATCGGCAGTGGCGAGGCGACAGAGCATGGTGGTTGCGTAGTCGTGGCGCAGGTCGGTGGCGAGTAGCCCCAGTGCCGAGGTGGTACCAGGGCTGAAGGGGATGACCAGGGAGCGACAGCCGATCTCGGTCGCGAGGCGCCCCGCATGGAGTGGCCCGGCTCCACCGAAGGCTACCAGATCCATGTCCCGCGGGTCGAAGCCACGCTGCACCGTCACCAGGCGCAGGGCGGCGATCATGGCACTGTTGGCAATCTCGACGATCGCGTGGGCCGCCGTAATGGGATCTATGCCTAGGGGGGTGGCACAGCGCTCCTGGATCGCGGTCCGGGCCGCATCCACATCGAGGATGATCTCGCCGCCGAGGAAGCGATCGGGGCTGAGCCGACCGAGCAGCAGGTTCGCGTCAGTGACTGTTGGCTCCGTGCCACCACGACCGTAGCAGGCGGGACCGGGATCCGCACCGGCGCTACGTGGCCCTACCCGCACTACCCCGCCATCGTCAACCCAGGCGATCGAGCCACCCCCTGCGCCAATCTCGACCAGATCGATCACCGGGGTGCGGATGGGGTAGCCGCTCCCACGTGCCCGTCCACTACCAGGCATCGCCATGGCGCCCACCTCAAAGTCTTTGGTGACCCGGGGCATGCCCTCGAGGACAAGGCTCACTTTGGCCGTTGTCCCACCCATATCGAAGGCGATCAGGTTTTGCCGACCGATCACCGTGCCCAGGTAGGCCGCAGCAGTCACACCGGCCGCTGGTCCCGACTCGATCAAGAAGACTGGACGCTCACAGCCACTGGCAAAACTGAATACACCCCCACTGCTCTGCATGACCAGCAGTTCGGCATGGACACCCAGAGCGCGTAGGCGCACCTCGATGCTACGCAGATAGTTAGCAGCAATGGGCTGCACGGTTGCATTGATCACCGTAGTGCTGGCCCGTAGATACTCGCGAAACTCCGGGGCCACCTCCGATGAGAGGGCGATCTGGGCTTCGGGGAAGACCTCACGGAGAAGGTCACGGGCCTGGCGCTCATGCTCCGGGTTGATATAACTGTGCAGAAAACAGACGGCAATGGCGGCTACACCGGCGCTACGGAGCTCTGTCCCCACTGCGCGCACCGCCTCCGCGTTGAGGGGGGTAATAAGAGCGCCGCGGTGGTCAAGGCGCTCTGGGATGCCGTAGCAGAGGTGGCGGGGTACCAGGGGTGCGGGTTTGGTGAAGCGCAGATCGTAGAGTGCGGGGCGGGTCTGCCGCGCGATCTCCAGCATGTCACGGAAGCCCTCGGTGGTAAGAAACGCGGTAGGCGCACCCTTGCCCTCGATGATCGTATTCGTTGCCACTGTCGTCCCATGAACCACTAGGCGCAGCTCCGCAGGTGCGACTCCAGCCTCCGCAAGGATGCGCCGTGCCGCCTCAAGAAAGCCGATGGAGGGATCTGCGGGGGTGGAGGAGACCTTCGCGATGCGCATCGTCCCGCTCGTCTCATCAAGGAGCAGGGCGTCTGTGAAGGTTCCGCCGATGTCGATGCCTAATCGGTAGCTCATACGCTCCTCACGTGGGATCAACAGCAGGAGCGCTACGCAAGCGCTCCCGTAACTGCTCAGTCGCGGGCAGATCGATCGTCCACCGTTGCGTATCGATGCTCACGCCGTAGATGGTACGGGCACGTTCGTTGCTCACCTTACCAGAGCGTACATCAGCCAGCACCAACTGTGGGTCGCGATCGTACGGATGGCCATACCCACCCCCACCACAGGTACGGTAGCTAATCGTCTCACCAGCACTGAGCTCTACCGTTGACTTGCTACTCAGCAGGTGCGACGCACCATTTGGGTTGCGGATGTAGGCAGCGGGGCGGCCTGGCAGCCCACCGAAGAGCCCCCAGGGTCCGTTCCGATCACGATCGGCGAGGATGGTAAAGGTGACCGCATGATCGGGAAAGTAGTAGTCGCGGCGCAACCCCAGACCGCCACGCCAGCATCCAGGCCCTTCCGAATCGTCGACAAGGGCGTAGTGGGTGATGCGCACCGGATAGTTTGCCTCCGTCTCCTCAACCGGAGCATTCTCGGTATTCTGACCGTGGGTCTGGACCGCATCAGGGCCATCGAGACCAGCCCTTCCGCCGTAGCCACCGGCGAGTGTCTCCAGGAAGCAGTAGTAGCTACCGTTGGGCCGCGGGCCACCAAAGCCGGCGTGGCAGATCATCCCCTTCGTACCGGCGGGTATCTGCTCGGGCATGGCGGGGGCCAGGGCATGCAGCAGAATATCGGTCAGCCGCATGTGGGTCTCCCAACCGGCAACGACTGGTGCGGGGGCGACACAGTTAACGACTGAACCCTCAGGTGCGAGGACGCGGACGTGGCGGTAGAAGCCGGCATTAGTGGGAATATCGGGGCTGATCAGGCACTTGAGCAGATACGCACAGGCTGCGAAGGTCTGGGCATAGGTGGAGTTGACCGGTGCACGCCGCTGCGGATCGGAGCCAGTCAGGTCGAAGAGTACGCCCGTTTCGTCGATAAGTAGCCGTGCCGCAAGTTTAACTGGCGGCCCACCATAGCCATCGTTGTCGAGCGTCCCCTCCGCACTGAAGCTACCGCGAGGTAGTTGTGCCAGGGCGCTCCTCGTTCGCCGATCAGTATAGTCGATGATCAGATCGATATAGTGGCGCACATGGTCCACGCCGAGCCGCAGCAGCAACTCGTTGAGCCGTCGCGCCCCAACCGTATTTGCCGCCACCTGTGCACGGAGATCGCCAGGCGTCTCCTGCTGGGCGCGCACCTGGGCCAGCACGAGGCGCAGCACATCATCAACGAACGCCCCCCCTTTCACCAGGCGCACTGGCGGGATGATCACCCCCTCCTGGTAGACCTCGCGGAAGGCGCCGATACTCGCCGGTGCGCCACCGCCAACATCCACGTGGTGCGCCAGGCTTGCCACATAGCCGACGAGTTGCCCTTCCAGGTGAACCGGTGAGATCAGGGTGATATCGTTGAGGTGGACACCGCCAAGGTAGGGGTGGTTGGTGAGGATGGCATCCCCAGGGCCAAGGCGCTCGGCGCCATAGAAGGTGAGCGCACGGGGAACAAGCTCGGTGAGCGAGCCAAGGTGGTTGGGTTGTGCAAAGGCCTGGGCGATAACGCGCAGGTCGGCGTCAAAGATAGCACACGAAAAGTCTGCTCGCGTCTTGATATTCGTCGAGTAGGCGCTGCGGCGGAGGGTGATCGCCATCTCCTCGGCGATCTCGAGGAGGGCGTTCCGAATAACCTCGAAGCGAATTGGGTCGTAGGCGGCAGGTTGTGATGCTTCCACCATCGTGCGTACCCTCCTGAAGGGAGCTTGGGACGCTGGCCCGCAACGTTGTGCTGAGACCCCCGAGGGGGATCGCGCTGGGATGGAAGCGAGTATACGCTCGGTTCAGGTGATTGTCAACAATCTACAATTGGGCTTGAGGTAGTCGACACGGAATTGTGTGCCCGACTCGCCCTGCTCGGTGGTTCCGAGGGCGGCGAAACGCGCAACATCATGCGCCCGGTCGAGAAATTCGGCGAAGCGGCGCTCGAAGTTGTTGTAGGTGGCGACGTAGTTGAAGATGCTCTTCACCACTTCGGTCGTCGCGAACTCGATCCTGAGCTTGACCCGAAATGGTTCGGCAAGATCAGTCTGATCGTAGATGGGGGCCAAAGCGGCCACATCCAGCTCTGCAAGTTTGCGAATGTTGTGCACGAGGCTCGGCTTGGTGATCGGAATAGCGATGTCGTAGGATGACCGCTCCCGCACCGGTTCGATAGTCACCGCTAGTGGCGGGGCGGTTCTACTACTTATCACACCCACGCCCTCCGCTTCGAGTTGGGTGCGGAGTACGTTGAGCAGGTTGCGCGTGCCGAGCACCTCTAGTGTCTGGGTGCGATCCGGACTGATCTTGGTCATGAGCCGCAAGCCACGGCCGATCACCTGCTCTGGTAGGATCTCCGCCTTGGCCGTGAATGGACGAAGGCCGAGGACGACGGTGACGTTCCGCACGTCCCAGCCCTCGCGCAGCATCATCACACTCACGATCACCTTGATTTTGCTCTCGGCCTTGTCGATGTCACGCGCCGCCTCACGGGCGGTTTCGAGGTCGCCCCTCCTCACTTCGCCCAGGGCGTCGGTGTGGATGACGAGCACCTCCTGCTCCTTGAAGCCGAACTCCGTGGTCTTCCACAGATACTCGCCAATGGCGTCGGCAAAGGCATTCCTCGTAGCCAACGGTACGAGCAGCAGCTGTGAGTCGGTCGCGCAGCTCAAAGGCAGCCTTCTCGGTAAAGGTACAAAGAACGATCTGCCTCGGCTGGGCCAGACCGAGGAGCAGCAGGTTCAGCGTGCGAAGAACGATGCTGAAGGTCTTGCCGGAGCCTGGTCCAGCGATCATGAGCAAGGGACCGCTGAGGTGACCGATGATCTCGCGTTGAACTGCATTGAGCTTTGGGTAGTGTGCCAGGATGGCTGGTGCAATGGTCACAGGAGATCGGCCTTTCAAGAGTTAGAAACCC
>CAIWUD010000523.1 GCA_903915775.1 uncultured Chloroflexota bacterium
CCCCGACATGATCTGCTCTTGGGCGACAGCCCACCCATGGAGTGCCTTCGCCTGGGTCTCATCCAGATCCCTACTCGTCCAGGTGAACCCGTCGCCCATGGGGGTCAGTTTGACGCCCATACGATTCAGGGCGCGCAGTTCGCCATAGTTGGCATGCTCATGCTTAAAGAACTGGATGCCGCCAACCCGCATGTCACGGCCCCAGGCGCGGAGAAGCACGCCGAGGGCGGCAGTCGTTTTGCCCTTCCCATCACCGGTGTTGACGATCAATAGGCCCTTCTTGCGGTTGTTAGCCCGTGGCTGCTGGTCCTGCGTGCCAGCCTCAGTGGATGCATCGCTCATGGTTTTTCCTTGTTAGGTATGGTTCGGTTTCGGCTGTGCCGACTTGACATGCTGGCGCTACCGGGGCTAGGTTGGAGTTTTTTGTAGCGAGCCCGTGCCCTCCATACTCCTGCTGCGGCTGCCTGCCCCTCCCCCCAGCGGGGGGAGGTTGGGAGGGGGGGAGAGCCTCGCCCTCCACACCTCTCCCACGCTACCGTGAAGGGATCAAGGGAGTGATCAGGGGCGTACCATAGACCGGATGCGCACCAACCGCAACCGCAATGCCGTAGGCCTGAGCGAGCAGTTCGGCACGCAGCACCTCAGTAGGAGTTCCGAGGGCGAGCAGGCGCCCTTCGGCGAGTAGGGCCACGCGGTCAGCGACGAGGGCCGCCTGGTTGAGGTCGTGGAGCGTGACGATGACGGTCAGCTGATCCTGGTGTGCAAGCTGGGCGGCTAGGTCGAGGATAGCCACCTGGTACTTGAGATCAAGGGCTGCTGTGGGCTCGTCGAGCAGCAGCACACCAGGATCCTGGGCCAGGGCACGGGCCAGGATCACCCGCCGCCGCTCCCCACCCGAGAGCTCACCGAGTGCGCGATCGCGTAGGTGCGCCGTAGCCGTTCGTTCCAGTGCCCGCTCAACTGCTTCGTGGTCACCCGTGCTGAGTGGAAGGAACCAGCCGCGGTGGGGGGCACGGCCCAAAGCTACCAACTGACCAACCGTCAGCGGCACTTCATGGAGATCACCCTGCTGCGCCATGGCCAGTTGACGCGCCACCGCCCGCGGGCGCAACTCCCAGATTGCCCGCTCACCCAGGAGGGCCACACCAGCTTGCGGGCGCAGCACCCGTGCCAGGGCACGGAGCAGCGTCGTTTTGCCGGCGCCGTTCGGCCCAATCAGGGCCAGTACCTCACCTGGACGCGCCGCCAGGCTCACCTGCCGAACGATAGCCCGTCCACCAAGCGTACAGCTCAGCTCACGAGCCTCAATGGCTACACTCATCGTAGACCTCCGCGGTGTAACAGCCAGAGAAAGAAAGGACCCCCCAGCATCGCGGTGAGGATCCCAACCGGTAGCTCCAGGGGCGCCACGGCACTCCGTGCGACACTATCGGCTAAGAGGAGCAGCAGTGCGCCAATGAGGGCACTGGCCGGGATGAGGTTGGCATGGTTGGTGCCACAGAACATCCGCGCAATATGGGGGGCGATCAGGCCGACAAAGCTGATGATGCCACCGGCTGCAACGCCAGCAGCAGTAGCCAGACTGGCCGCGGCAACAATCAGCAGACGCGCCTGGGATAGCGGTAGACCGAGGCTGCGTGCACTCTCCTCACCCGTACTCAGGGCATCGAGGGGGCGGGCAAGGAGCCAGAGGAGCCCCAAGCCTAGGAGGAGTGCAGGCGCGCTCATAGCCATGTGGGGCCAACCGCGCCCGGAGAAGCCGCCGAGGAGCCAGGCAAAGATCTCGGGAAGGGCACGGTTATTGAGCAGCATCAGGAGTGAAACGAGGGCCGAGAGCATGGTGCTGAGGGCGGCACCGGCGAGGAGCATCCCCAGGGGCGAACGCTCACCCGACGCAGAAACGGCGTAGACCAGGAGCACAGCCAGGATTGCACCGAGAAAGGCGCCTAGTGGCACCGAGAGCGCTGGCCAACCACCGGCCAGACTTCCCGAAACAATCGCCAGGGTAGCACCCAGGGC
>CAIWUD010000524.1 GCA_903915775.1 uncultured Chloroflexota bacterium
CTCCCGGAAGCGGGTCAAGCTGGTTTGAACCATGCCTCAGGCATGCTTCAGTTTCGGCTGCGCCGGCGTGACCCGCTGGCGGCACCAGGGCTGGGTTGGTTGTTTTTGTGGAGGGCTGCGCCCTCCACACCTCCCGGAAGCGGGTCAAGCTGGTTTGAACCACGCCTAAACGATCAAACTGGCGCAGCCAACATGGAAATGGCCAGCTCATGAGAAACATGCCTACACACGTGAACGGTGCCGCCGCCGCCAAGCCCAGACGAGCCCACGTCGTGGCGCCAGAAGAAGTGAGAGGAGGGTCAGCACACCCAGGCAGAGGACAATCGTCGGGCCTGTCGCCATACCACGGGCCGTCGCGCTGATCACCGATCCTACCAGGCCCGCACCCGCCCCGAAGAGCGCTGCCAACAGCACCATCAGACCTAAGCGATCGGTCCACTGACGTGCAGCAGCGGCAGGGGCCACGAGCATCGCGCTCATCAGTACCACACCCACCGTCTGGAGGCCGATCACGATTGCAATGACGATCAACGAGGTCAGTAGCAGACTCAGACGGCGTACGGGGAGACCCAGACTCTGGGCGTAGTCTGGGTCGAAGCTGATCAACTTGAACTGCTTCCAGAAGAGGAGGACGACGAGCAGTCCTGGTAAGCCCAGGAGCAGCATGACCAACAGATCGGTAGTCACCAGTGCTGCGGCCTGGCCAAAGAGGAAGCTCTTCAAGCCAGCCTGTGCTGCGTCAGGGCGCTGCTGCAGCCATGAGAAGAGCATGAGCCCAAAGCCAAAGAAGACGGCCAGAATGAGCGCTAGCCCGCTATCCTCTTTCAAGCGAGTCGTCCGCGTAATGCCGAGGAGTAGGAGGGCGGCCAACCATGCCGCAATAGCCGCACCGAGCAGGAGCAGCAACGGGTCACGGCGACCAGTCAGGAAGAAGGCGAGGGCGATACCCGGCAGGGTGGCGTGCGACATCGCATCGCCAAGCAGGGCTTGACGGCGCAGGAGGGCGAAGCAACCCAGCACGCCACTCACCACCCCCAGGATGGCGGTACCAAGAGCAACCGTGCGCAGGGTGTAGTCGGTAAAGAGATCGAACATACGGTTTCATAAAGGCTCAACGTGAGCACAGCGTGTGCTCAACCTACCCAGCGGTGCGCTTCCACACCCTCGCTCCGACCCGCCGATTCTTGACTGAGAAAGGCGATCCTACCACCATAGGTTGTGCGGAGATTTGCCTCGGTAAAGACCTCGGCAACCGGTCCGGCAGCGATACGACGCACATTGATGAGCGCAACCCAATCAAAGTACTCAGCGACCGTCTGCAGATCATGGTGCACGACGAGCACAGACTTACCGGCGGCACGGAGATCACGCAGAATCGCAACGATCGCCCGCTCGGTCACCGCATCAACACCCTGGAAGGGCTCGTCCATGATGTAGAGTTTCGCATCCTGTACCAGGGCACGGGCAAGGAAAACTCGCTGCTGCTGACCACCCGAGAGCTGGCTAATCTGGCGGTGGGCGAAATCGGCCATCCGTACCTGGTCGAGGGCGGCCAGCGCGAGATCGCGCTCATGCCGACCAGGACGTCGAAGCCAACCCAGGCTCGCGTAACGCCCCATCATAACCAGATCGAGCACACTCGTTGGAAAGTCCCAGTCGACGCTCCCCCGTTGCGGGACATAGCCCACCAGTCGACGCTGTTCGGCGTAGGGTCGCCCATAGACCAACGTCTGTCCGGCGGCGGGGCGTACCAGACCTAAGGCAGCCTTAATCAGGGTAGTCTTACCAGCACCGTTTGGCCCCACGATCGCCATGAGTTTGCCTTGCGGCACGATGAGATCGACATCCCAGAGCACTGGCTTGTCACTGTAGGCGACCGTCAAGTCGGTGATCTCGAGCGCATGTTCCATGGTACCCCTTCTTCCAGCTTGACCCGCTTCCGGGAGGTGTGGAGGGCTGCGCCCTCCACAAAAACAACCAACCCAGCCCTGGTGCCGCCAGCGGGTCAAGTCGGCCTAGCCTCCAAGGGCCGTAACGATCGTCGTGATGTTATGACGCATCATACCAACGTAGGTCCCTGTTGGGCTATCCAACTCCCCCAAGGCATCGGAGTAGAGCTCACCGCCGAGGGCAACCTCCCGCCCGGCAGCACGCACCGCAGCCTGAACTGCCTCAATAGTACGCGGTGAGATGGTCGTTTCCACAAAGATTGCCGGTACCCGGCGCTCAATAACGAGCCGGGTAAGTGCCTGAATATCGGCAGTACTCGCCTCTGCCTCGGTACTGATTCCCTGTACTGCCTCCACCTCAAAGCCATAGGCGCGTCCCAGGTAGCCGAACGCATCGTGTGCCGTAACGATAATCCGTCGCTCGGGGGGAATCTGAGCGACAGCAGTGCGTAGCTCACGATCCAGTGCCTCAAGTTCGGCCAGATAGGTTTCACTCCGGCGCTGATAGGTCTCCGTATTGGCCGCATCTGCAGCGATCAGCGCATCACGTACCAGGATCACGACCTGTTTCCAGAGTTGCACATCGTTCCAAACGTGCGGATCAAACGGCATGTTCCGTTCCGGCTCCCAACTGAGGAGCTGAGCCGGATCGAGGCGGTCGGCTACAGCGATCACCATGGTCGAACCACGGTCGCCAATCTGGTTAAGTACCCGAGCAAGTTGAGCCTCCAGATCACGTCCATGGGCAATAATGAGATCCGCTCGCTGGAAGGTACGGAGATCACCCTCAGTAGCCACGTAGGTATGGGGGTCGATTCCCGGTCCCAGGAGGGTAGCGAGTGAGACGCTATCACCGGCAATCTGACGTACAACATCGCCAAGATGGCTCGTGGTAGCTACAACTTCAAGCTTCCCACGCTCCTCGGATTGAGCACCCTGCATACCGCACGCAGTCAGCATGAATATCAATAAGGAGACGACGCTCAACACACGGCTCACTGATCGTGAGCAGAGGGGCCGCATATTTGTTACTCCGTAATTTAATTTTAGCCTTGCCTAAAAAATAGCAGTTCACCTCACGTCTGTCAAGAGCCAACACGACAGCACAAAAAACCGCCGCTGGAAGGATAAACCTCCCGGCGGCGGTGAAGATTGGTGGAGCGTGCTACCCGTGCTCTGTACTACTTCTGTTGCTTAGATATGGCTCGACTTCGGCTACGCCGAGTTGACACTCTGGCGACACCGGGGCTAGGTTGGGTCTTGGTGTGGAGGGCGAAGCCCTCCACACCTCCCGGAAGAGGGTCAAGCTCGTTTGAACCCTGCCTTACGCAAACATGAGCTCATCTTCAGCCACATCAGGCGCAACGTGCTCAGCCATGCGGCGAGCCTGGCGACGCATACGGGCCTCGATCTGGGCGAGCAGCTCATCAGTCACCACGGAAACGGCTGTGGCCGCCTCCCGCAGGGTCATCCGGCTCGTCCTATCGATACGGGCCTCACGCAGATAGTCGCGGGCCTCGGGAAGCTTCTCTACCACCTGCTCAACTGACAGTGTCTCGTAGCTACCATTGCGCATCTGAGTCCTCCTTCACATCTGGCTTCATTGTCATGAGCCCGCGAGCCGGCGCCATTGACGGCCTACGGGCGGAGGGCGCTACCGCCTTTCGTAGCCCTAGTATAGCGCATCATTTGTCAAAGATCAACAATTACAGCCAGGGTTTTATTGTGCATTTTGTACAAATCTTATCAAAATGTAGTCATCACACTACTTCCTCGCAAGACCAAGGTTGGGTTAGTTTTTTTGTAGAGGGCTGCGCCCTCCACACCTCCCGTCCGCCTTACCCCAACGGACGATTTGCCGTACCCTAGCATCTCGCGTACAATGCTCGGCGCCGAAACTGAACCATGCCTAGAGGGAGGAAGAACGGTGGAATTTCAGCTCACCCAGGATCAGCAGATGCTGCGCGAGATGGTACGCCAATTTGCCGAACAGCAGGGCGCACCCTCGGCAGCCATGCGCGACGAAGCCGGACTCTGGCCGAGTGAGCTCGTGCGTCAGATGGGCGATCTTGGCCTCATGGGCGTCGCTGTCGATGAAGCGTATGGCGGAGCTGGGCTCGACTACGTCTCCTATGCTCTCGCCATCGAAGAGCTCAGCCGGGTTGATGCCTCCCTCGGCGTGATTGCCTCGGTCAACAATTCGCTTGTCTGTTATGGTATTGAACAGTTTGGCACTCCGGAGCAGAAACGCGATCTGCTGACCCCACTGGCCAGCGGGGCAATGCTGGGCGCTTTTTCCCTCTCAGAGCCTGGCGCTGGCTCCGATGCCGCCGCACAGAAGAGTAGGGCTGTGCGCGATGGGAATGATTATGTCATCAACGGAATCAAGAACTGGGTGACCAACGGCGACCACGCCGACCTGATCCTGCTCATGGCACTCACCGAGCCGTCGCGGGGTGTGAAGGGTATTACCGCCTTCCTAGCCGATCCGCATCAGCCTGGCTGCAGTATCGTCAAGGTTGAGCATAAGCTCGGTATTCGCAGCGCCCACAGCTGCCAGATGGCCTACGACAACTTCCGCATCCCAGCCTGGCGCCGCCTGGGCGAAGAGGGGCAAGGCTTTAAGATTGCCATGAGCATCCTCAACGCCGGACGGATCGGGATTGCAGCGCAGGCAGTTGGTATCGCTCAGGGTGCCTACGAAGCTGCACTCAACTATACCAAGGTGCGCGAGCAGTTCGGACGCCCGATCCACGAATTTCAGGCAGTTGGCTTCACCCTGGCCGATATGGCCACCCGGATCAAGGCTGCCCGCCTGCTCACCTACGAAGCCGCTTGGCGCAAAGATCAGGGGCTCGACTTCATTAAGGATGCATCGATGGCGAAGCTCTTCGCATCCGAAACGGCCATGTGGGTCACAACCAAGGCTATCCAGCTCTACGGCTCCAACGGCTACTCGAAGGAGTACCCTGTTGAGCGCTTCTTCCGTGATGCAAAGATTACGGAGATCTACGAAGGCACCAGCGAAATCCAGCGTCTGGTGATCAGCCGGGAACTTGTGCGTTCGTGAAATCTCTATCGGCTGCGCCGGCGTAGCTGTCTCGTGCTACCAGGGCTGGGTTCATTTTTTTGTGGAGGGCATAGCCCTCCACGCCTCCCCGCTGCAGCTGCGCCGACGTAGCTGTCTCGTGCTACCAGGGCTGGGTTCATTTTTTTGTGGAGGGCATAGCCCTCCACGCCTCCCCGCTGCAGTGGCGCCGACGTAGCCGTCTGGTGTTGCCTCCCCCCAGGGGGTTGTGGCTGATACCGAACTACGCCTGGTGCTCGTGGGCCAGGTAGTAGGTCAGGCTGTGCATCACCGCCACAGGATCGATGTACCGAACCCAGACATCGTCGGGGGTCTGGAGAATGACTGGGGCGTAGTTGAGGATGGCGCGGATGCCCGCCTCAATGAGAACATCAGCGACGACCTGCGCATGGGCGGCCGGTACGGCAATGATCGCCAAGCGCGCTTGGTGCGTGCTAATGACCGTCTGGAGGAGCGTGTAATCTAGAATGGGCAAATTACCAACCATGCGCCCAACTTTGTCCGGATCACGGTCAAAGAGGCCGACGATCTGCAACCCCTGGGTGTGAAAGCCCTCATAGCGTGCAATCGCCTGGCCAAGATAGCCGAGCCCAACCACCACCATGGGCCAGCGGTTGGTCAGGCCCAGGATACGCTCAATCTGGTTGAGCAACTTCTCTACATCGTACCCAATACCCTGTTTACCAAACTCACCAAAGTAGGAGAGGTCTTTGCGTATCTGGGCAGCCGTCACGTTGATCCGCTCACCCAACTCCTGTGACGAGACCGAGTGGATGCCCTCCTCCAACAAGTAACGCAGGCTGCGCACATATAACGGCAGGCGGCGGATCACCACATCAGGTGGAGCATCAAGACGGTCCAAGCAAACCTCCGGAGGTATGGCAAGATCTCGCGAAGTGTAGCACCAACTTTTCGCGGCTGTCAAGATAATCGATAGGTATAGCTCCCTGGCAAGAGCATGGTTGGCTTTTTTGTGGAGGGCTGCCCCCTCCACCAGGGGCCTAGCGCTTACGGTTGGGCAGACGGAAAGTGAGCAGATTGGGGCGATCCACCTCCGGTTGCTGCAGGAACTCGGCCTCTCCCGGACGCAGGTTTGGCCGGCTCGCGATCCAGGTATCACGCTGCTCTTTCACCCGCCGCAGCAACTCCTCAAGGGTAGCACTATCACCAGCCTCAGCCTGGTCGCGTACATCACCCAGAAACGCGATCATCGCGTTCAACCAGCGACTCAGACTGTGGCGATTCGTGAGCAGAATATCTCGGTGCATCTCAGGATCACCAGAGGCCAATCGCGAAACATCGCGAAAGCCAGTTGCTGCTAACGGTGCCAACTCTTTCCAAGCAGGGCTCGACGTCGTAACCTCAACCAGACCCACCGAGAGCAGCATAGGAAGGTGCGAGATTGCGGCCACGTAGGCATCATGCTCCTCAGGGTCGATGTAGTAGGGTTTCGCACCAACCGCATGCACGATCGCCTCAACGACCTCGATGGCCTGCTGAGGTGTACTACTCCCTGCGGTGAGGCAGTAGATCGCATCACGGAAGAGCGCAGGATCGGCAGCAGCCACACCGGAGCGCTCTTTCCCCGCCATCGGGTGCCCACCAACATAGGCAACGGCGGCGGGAAGCAGCGTTGCCGCCCAGTGCGTCACTTCAGCTTTGGTACTCGCCACATCAGTCACGATAACCCCAGCAGGCAAGAGGGGCGCCAACTGGGTGAACAGATCGCGTACGGCCTGTACTGGGGTCGCAACGATCACCACCTGCGCATCACGCACGGCCTCCGCCAAACTGCGTGCCTCTCGATCGATGGCCAGACGTCCACGAGCCTCTTTGATCACACGGGGATCACGATCCCAGCCAGTTATCTCAAGTGTACCGAGGGGCGATTCCTTCGGGTCGGCCGAGCGTAGAGCCATACCGAGTGATGCGCCGAGTAGGCCAAGACCAATAATAGTGATACGAATCATGGGTGTCTCCGCGTATAGTCTGTGGAGAGCTGTGCCCTCCACACCTCCCGTGAGCGTGTTGAGAAGACCTGACTCTACGCCTCAGTCGGTGCCCAAATCGAGAAGAGAAGCTCCGTGAGGAGCAGGATTACCAGGACGAGCAGCAGACTGATCCAGGTGAAGACGCGCAGAGCAGCCAGGGTAGCAATAGCCACCGGCAGTAAGCCCACTGCATACGACTGCCTGCGTACTCTGCGACTATTCGTAGGCAGTGCACGAACCGGCCAGAAGCGCAAATTCGCCTGATAGATCAGCGGGCGTGCCAGTGCCGATACGCTCAGGAAGAGGGCGAGGAGCATGAGCCCGTAGATGGGAAGTTCCGAGAGGGCTGGTAACCCAACCCGAGGGGCCGGTACGATCGCCAGCATGGTGAGTAGGAGGGCTAGACCTACGCTCCCCTCCACGGTAAGCCCCAGGAGACCGGTTGCACGCTCGATCGGTACAAAGGTGAGGATAGGGGCAACCAAAGCCAGTCCATAGAAGAGGAGCCGTTGCGGATCGAGGGGGGCAACCGAGTCCATTCCACCAAGGAGGAGCAGTGCAAGGAGGGCTACCCAACAGACTAGGGCAAGCGTGATCAGGAGCAGTGCTGGGCGATCAGACGGTGGCGACATACCCACTACACCCGCGCCATACGCTGACGCAGCAGATGGTCAGCCAGTACGAGGGCCAGCATCGCCTCGGCAATCGGCACCAGGCGTGGGAGCACCGTCGGATCGTGGCGCCCATGGACGGTTATTGACGCCTCATTCCCATCACGATCAACCGTCTGCTGCGCCTGGGCGATACTTGCAGGCGGCTTAGCCGCCAGACGCACGATGATCTCTTCCCCCGTTGAGATACCGCCCAGAATCCCACCGTGACGGTTGGTGCTGGTACCAATTGTCCCATCATCACGACGCACAAAGGGGTCGTTGTTCTGCGAGCCGCGAAGGTTGATCACGCCAAAACCTTCACCAAACTCAACCCCCTTAATCGCCGGGACAGAGAACATCGCCTTTCCAATATCGGCCTGGAGCTTATCGAAGACCGGTTCGCCAAGGCCGGGTGGCACACCACGGGCCCGGACCTCAACGATCCCCCCGAGGGAGTCGAGCGAGCGACGGGCCTGATCCACCTGCTGAACCATCAGTGCCGCAACTTCAGCATCTGGGCAGCGCATGATATTCCGCTCGATCTCCTCCTCGTCAATGACCACTGCACGCAGGTCGCCGAGTTGGAGGGTATAGGCCAGAATCTGCACCCCAGAGCGAGCGAGCAGTAGCTTTGCTATCGCACCACCAGCCACTCGTCCTATCGTCTCACGGGCCGATGAGCGTCCGCCGCCACGCCAATCCCGGAAACCGTACTTCGCATCCCAGCTGTAGTCGGCATGGCCCGGTCGATAGAGATCTTGTATCTGCTCGTAGTGGCTCGGCTTCGCATCACTGTTCCGCACCAGCATGCTGATGGGTGTACCGGTGGTACGCCCATCGAAGATGCCCGAGAGGATCTCCACATGATCGGGTTCCTGGCGCTGCGAACTGACCTTGCTCTGGCCTACGCGGCGCCGATCCAACTCACGCTGAATAGCCTCAACGGTGAGCGGCAGACCTGCCGGACAACCGTCTACGCTACAGCCGACCCCCGGTCCGTGCGATTCACCCCAGGTAGTAAGGCGGAAAGCCTGTCCGAAGCTATTGCCTGGCATACGATCATCCTCAATAGGGCATGGTGCTCATCAACGGGATAGCCTGCGGGAGCTATTCGCCCTTAGGCATGTTTCAAACCAGCTTGACACGCTTCCGGGAGGTGTGGAGGGCTTCGCCCTCCACACAAACAACCAACCCAGCCCTGGTGCCGCCAGCGTGTCAAGCCGGCGCAGCCGAAACTGAAGCATGCCTTACGGTAAGCCAACAGCAGGGCAACCACGGGGGGTTGCCCCAACGGTCGGTTCGCTACAATGGCTCACCGCAGGGGTTACGAGCGGCGCTGACCGCGTAGACGTGCGTAGTAGTTGTCGATACTCTGACGCGCGGCAGCGTAGAGCTCGCGCAGATTCATTACCTTCACGTCAGGAACCTTCCGTCGACGCTCAATAAAGACCCAAGACCAGAGCACCCCCTGAGCAACGATGACAAAAAGCATGATACCGAACATGATCCAGCCATCCACTGTGGATCCTGCCTTTCTTTACCAGGCATCTAGCAACGTCGATACCTCCCCACAAAGCCATGGCTTGCACATCTCACAGGAGGTGTGAAGAGCTTCGCCTTCCACAACAACCCCCAACCTAACCGTGGTAACGCTAGACGGTACCATTGGCGCGGCCGAGACTGAACCATGCTCTGGAGAGCGACAACCGACGTGAGCTATGCCCAGGAGCGCATACATGCGGCATATAGTACCTTGTTTTGACATGTAGCGCAATAGAGTGCAATCCCCGGCCAGGGGCGAGCCTCATTATACCATTTGCGTGCATCACGTTTGATGGTACAATCGCGTCACCGTATGCGCATAAGGAGCCTGGATGGACCAGAGCATTCGTCAGACTGCCAGGCCAGATCTAGCCTCCCCCTATCAGGCGGGGCTCGTGCGTCACCACCGACGATTGACCGTTGTAGGCCTCATGCTGTGGGATCAGATCCTGATCCTGATTGGCTTTGCAGTTGCGTACTGGCTCCGCTACGTGGCCAACTGGCCTAATCCGCTACGTACTATCGTTGCAGAGGTAGCTACGCAGAACCAGGTAGAGTTTAGTGCCTTTCTCCCTATTCTGGTACCGCTTATGTTCCTCCTGGCGGTACGCTTTGCCGCCCGCGGTCTCTACCGGTCGACACCCCACCTCAGTCTTATTGAGCAGATTGGCATTATTGTCAATAGTACGCTCATCGTCATCGCACTCCTGATCATGTTTGTCTTTCTCTACAGGCCCTTCTACTACTCGCGACTCATCTTTGCCTTCGCCGGTACCCTGATTGTACTGCTCCTCGGCAGTTGGCGTCTGCTCACTACCGCAGTACGCCACTGGCAATGGTCGCGCGGTATTGGCCGTGTGGGAACCCTTGTGGTGGGTGGCACTGGTCTCGGCCTCCAGGTGATGAATGAGATTGCCTCAACTCCAGGCCTAGGTTACAGCCTAGTAGGCTACCTGTACGATCGGCCCATTGTGGATCGCGAGCGGGCCACCCACGTCTACCGCTACTTAGGCAACCTTGATGATCTTGAGCAGGCGATTCGGCAGAGTGGAGCCCAACAGGTCATTCTCGCCCTTCCGTTCTGGGAGCATGGGCGCCTGCCTGCGTTAGTCTCCACCTGCCAGAGCCTCGGCGTGAGCTACCTCCTGGCCCCCGACTTCTACCAACTCAGCTTCGATCGGGTTGATCTCCACCAACTGAGCGGGGTACCCCTGTTACGGCCAAAGGAGATCCGGCTACACGGGGCAAATTTCGCCCTCAAACGCGTCACCGATGTTGCGGCCGTACTCCTCACGGCACCCATCACCCTGCTGCTCACCCTCCTGATCGCCATCGTGATCCGTCTCGACTCACCGGGGCCGATCTTCTTTCGCCAACAGCGTGTCGGTAAGAGTGGGCAACTCTTCACCTGCTACAAGTTTCGCACGATGGTTCCTGATGCTGAGAAGCGTAAAGCAGAGCTCGTCCTCCACAACGAGGCTGATGGGCCGCTTTTCAAGATTCGTGATGATCCCCGTATCACCCGTTTTGGTCGCCTGCTCAGACGTAGCAGTCTCGATGAACTGCCCCAACTGCTCAACGTGCTACGGGGTGAGATGAGTATCATCGGTCCGCGTCCAGCCCTCCCCGAGGAGGTTGCCGACTACAAGATCTGGCACCGCCGTCGACTTGAGGTCCAACCAGGCTGTGCTGGGCTGGTTCAGGCCCTTGGGCGCAGCGATATGTCGTTTGACGAGCAGGTACGCCTCGACATCTACTATGCAGAGAACTGGACGATCGGCATGGATCTGCGTATTCTGCTCATGATTATTCCCGCCGTGATCGGCGGGCGTGGTGCATACTAGGTAGGTTTTCTTATGCGTGCGACCAGGTTGATGACGGAGAACTTCTTGAGCGGGCTGTGCCCCTCCAGACCCACCCACGGACTCTAGCTACGAATAAGGATCGATGATGCGCATACTGATCACCGGCGCAGCCGGCTTTCTTGGCTCACACCTGTGTGACCGCTTCCTCCAGGAGGGGCACGAGGTGATTGGGATGGACAACCTGATCACCGGTACAACCGACAATATCGCCCACCTGGCTGGCCATCCACGCTTCAGTTTCATCCACCACGATGTGACGAACTACATCTATGTGGCAGGCGCTCTCGATGCCATCCTGCACTTCGCCTCACCGGCTTCGCCCATCGACTACCTGGAGCTCCCGATCCAGACGCTCAAGGTTGGCGCCCTAGGGACCCACAAAGCCCTCGGGCTGGCACGGGCTAAAGGTGCACGCTTCCTGCTCGCCTCAACCTCCGAGGTCTACGGTGATCCACAGATCCATCCCCAACCGGAAGGCTACTATGGCCATGTGAATCCCGTCGGCCCACGGGGCGTCTATGATGAAGCAAAGCGTTTCGCCGAAGCCATGGCCATGGCCTACCACACCTACCACCGGGTTGAGACGCGCATTGTGCGTATCTTCAACACCTACGGGCCACGCATGCGCCTGCGTGATGGGCGGGTGGTGCCCAACTTTATCGCCCAGGCGATCAAAGAGCAGCCATTGACGCTCTACGGCGATGGGCTGCAGACGCGCTCCTTTCAGTATGTGAGCGACTTGGTGGAGGGGGTCTATCGCCTGCTGCACTCAGACGAGGTTGAGCCAGTCAATATCGGCAACCCGGGCGAGTTTACGATCAAGGAGTTTGCCGATCTGGTCAACAAGTTGACTGGTAACCAGGCTGGTACCATCACCAAAGATCTGCGCACGAAGGATGACCCCCAGGTGCGTCAGCCCGATATCAGGAAGGCTCAGCGCGTCCTAGGCTGGCAGCCGCAGATCAGCCTGCACGAAGGGCTCATGTTGACCATCCCCTGGTTCCGCGAGGAGTTGCGTCGCCGCGGAGAGCTGTAGATGTGGTGGCAGCGTAGCCTCATCCAGCTAGGCTCAGGGGCACCCTACCGACTCGTGTGGGGCGGTTTCGTCCTGGGAGGAGTGGGCTTGTTGCTCAGCCTGCTGCCCCTCGATCATGCCACACTCCTCGTGCTTGGTGCCCTGGCAACCGCGCTCGCACTCGTCGATCCCGTCTGGGCCCTCTACATGGCGGTGCTCTCCGTACCAGTGCAGGATCTACTGCTGCTCCCGGGCGGGCTCAGCGTCACCCAGGCGGCGCTGCTCCTCTGTCTCGCAAGTCTGAGCCTCCACATCCTGGGGCGGCATGAGCAGCCACTCGAGTTTGGGCGCCTCTTCGTGCCCCTTGCGCTCTTCATGTGGGTACTGGCAGTAGCAACGCTCTTCACACCCTACAGCCGCAGCGAGGCGTTCCGCGAGACGATGCGCTGGTCGACCGTACCACTCATCTACCTGCTCACCCTCTACGCACTGCGCGGAGCGACGTGGCGTCTGGGCGGTCTGGTCGTCTGTCTCCTCCTCGCTCCGGCGCTCACGGCACTGATTGGCATAGGCCAGTTTTGGTTCGGGATCGGACCAGAGAGTTTTGCCATTGGTGGTGGGCGAGTTCGAGCCTACGGTACGATTGGCCAACCGAACTCCTTCGCTGGCTATATGAACCAGGCGTGGCCATTGGCGGTGGGGGTAGCGCTCACCGCCCTGGCAACGCCCTGGATCGACACCTCTCGACGCCGCCACCTGATCACGCTGGCTGCTGCTGCTGCGGCAGCCCTCACTGGCGCCGCGTTACTCGTCAGCTTCTCGCGTGGAGGGTGGGTCGGTGCGCTGGGTGGCATGATTGTACTCATCCTCGCTGGTGGCCGCCTTATGCCATCCCAACTGCGCATGGGCGTGCGTCAGCTGATGGTTGGCACCGTAGGTGGTCTGCTCCTGCTCCTCCTCCTTGGCGGAGGAGGTCTGCTCCCTGCAGCCGTAGTGCAGCGGGCCGCGAGTCTCGTTGGCAACCTGCGCATCTTCGACGCACGGGGTGCCGATATTACCCCAGCGAACTTTGCCGTTGTCGAGCGTATGGCTCACCTGCAGGCTGCCTGGAATATGCTCCAGCAGCATCCACTGCTGGGTGTCGGCCCGGGGAACTACACCATTGCCTATGAAACTCCGCCGCGACCCGATCAGCCACCCATGAGCGTACACCCCTGGTACGAATCGCGTGGCCATGCCCACAACTACTACCTACACATTGCCGCCGAGGCTGGCCTCCTGGGCTTATGCGCCTACCTACTCCTCGTCGGAGCCCTGGTGCTCCAGGCCCTGCGTGCCCTGCGCACGGCCCGCGGGTGGCTCTGGCGCGGCGTAGCAGTGGGTGCCGCTGGTGTAGTAGCTGCGGTCGCGTTCCACAACCTCTTCGAACAGCTCCACGTCTTGAATATGGGGCTCCAACTCGGTCCGATCTGGGCGCTCCTCGTCGCGGCCGAACGCCACGGGCATGATGAGCTCTCGTAGATGGGGAGTAGCGCACATCCAGGTTCGCAATGTATCGCGTGTTGAAACATCTTCCCAGCATCGTTTGTTCCCTCTGAGGGAGGTATGGAGGTAGCGTTACCTCCGACGAAGGTTGGGGGCTGGCTCCCATCTCACCTTTCACCGCAGGTAGCGGTGGAGCATGTAACTCGGCTACCAACCACCCCGGAGAGCTGCTCGTGGCTCGCCATATTCTGAGCTACCCCCATGATCCAAGAAACACACGATTCCATCTCACCCATCGAGCAGTTACCTCGCACAGCAGCGGATCTTCCCCGTGAGGAGGTGGTGGTCGAGCAGAGGGGCTTTTCACTCTGGGACAAGTTGCGCAGCCCGCGCACCCTGGTCTCGTTTGCCCTGGCGATTGCCATTATCGCCTTTGCGCTCCATGGGCTAGATATTGATCTCGCCCTAACCTGGCAGCATATCCGTCAAGCCAACCCGTGGCTACTGCTTCTTGGCCTTGGTATCTTCTACCTCACCTTTCCCCTACGTGCCCTGCGCTGGCGCATGCTCCTGCGCAACGCGGAGGTCCCGGTAGATGCGGGGCGACAGAGCTGGGCCTCGCTCCCCGCGCTCATCGAGTATATCTACCTCTCCTGGTTTGCGAACTGCATTGTACCAGCCAAGCTCGGTGATGCCTACCGCGGCTACCTGCTGAAGCAGAATGGCAAGATCTCGTTTGCTTCTGCCTTCGGCACCATCTTCGCCGAGCGACTGCTCGATATGCTCGGTCTGTTCGGTCTCCTGGTTCTATCGGCATGGGTCACCTTTGGCACCCACATGCCCGACGGCACCCAGATCGTCTTCAGCTTCGGAGCGCTGCTCGTTCTAGCCATTCTCGGGGGTCTAGCCGGTATGCGCTGGCTCAGCCCTCTGGTTCGCCGCCTTATTCCTCAGCGCCTCCACCAGATCTACAGTCGCTTCGAACAGGCCGCACTCAGCTCATTCAGCCCGGCCATCCTACCGCGGCTGATCCTCTTCACCGGCGCGATCTGGCTCCTTGAGGGTCTCCGGCTCTTCTGCGTGATCGAGGCCCTGGGTTCTGAGGTGGCAACGCTCTCGCTGGCGGCCATCATCTTCATCGCCCTAGCCTCATCACTCCTCACCGCCCTGCCGATCACCCCAGCAGGCCTTGGGGTTGTCGAGAGCACGATCACCCTGCTGCTCACCCTCTTCGGCATCAATCAGAATCTGGGTGTCGCCGTGACTTTCCTCGACCGGCTGATCAACTTTTGGAGCATCGTCATTGGCGGTTTCGTCGCCTACCTCATCTCGAAGCGCAAGTGAGCTCCTAGGGCAGGCCCATTGTCACGAAGGTGAGGAGCACACACGAAGCAGCTAGAGCCAGACCGGCCACAACCTGCATGGGGGTATGGTTGCGCGTACGTACCCGTGCCCACCCAAGGATGACGGCACACAACCAGAGGAGCAGACCGAGGGGCTCCGAGTAGAGTGCGGCAACCGTCGCAACTGAGCCGATACTTGACGCGTGCACGCTGATCTTCCAGAAGAGGTTGATCAGCCAGGCGATCACGCTCGTAAGCACCGCTGATGCCACCAGGGCCTGAAACGGCAGTGGAGCCCCAAGCAGACGCAACACAAACAGGCCAGCGATCAGGTTGATCATACCAAAAATGTAGAGCTCATTGCGCTGCGAGCGGACCGACACATCATCATCACTATAGGCGCCCTGGCGCAGGCGCATGGTGAAGAAGATGAGTGGCGGGATGATCTGCAGCCCCGCGCCCAGAAGCGTCCAGAGGAGACCCTCGCGGGGCGACTCTACACCAAGCAGACCTACAATAAGCAGGTTCACCATAGCAAGGGTTATGGGATGGAGCAACTGCGAGATGGCGCGGGCCAGGGCATACCCCCGCCCCGGCTCAGCCCCCCGGCTCAGGGCCTCAGCGGTCTGATCAGTATGTCGTGTCATGATCTCTCTCGATCCTGGTTAGGATGGTCGATCGTCACCTACGAACTACCCGCCACCATCCTATAACAATCTAACAACGTGGATGCCGCTCCGTTCCAACTGAAGCGACGCGCCTGAGCGAGTCCTGCCGCATGCAACTGCTCGGTTGCCCTCAACGCCCGCTCAATCCCAAGGGCAATAGTCGCTTCAGAAAGTGGGTCAACCAGGATCGCAGCATCACCGGCCACCTCAGGCAGACTAGCCACCGCCGCCGTGACCACTGGTGTCCCACAGGCCATTGCCTCAAGTACCGGCAGACCAAACCCCTCGTAGAGTGAAGGGTAGACAAAGGCCTGTGCCAGATTATACAACGCCGGGAGATCCGCATCGGCAACAAAATCCAGGAAATGCACCCGGTGAGCAATACCAAGCTGTGCAACAGTGGCAAAGATCTCCTGCTCAAGCCAACCACGTCGACCAGCAATCACGAGGGCTAGATCCGCGTCGATCGCTGCCCGTGCAAACCCCGCCATGAGGCGGGGCAGATTCTTCCGCGGCTCCAGGGTGCCAACAAAGAGCAAGAAGCGCCCTGGTAAGCCGAGTTTCGTGCGCACCCGCTCCGTCTCAGTTGCAGGGAGTGGACGAAAACGGGTATCCACGCCTGGGTAGAGTAGCCGCACGCGTGGGCCAGTTACGCCGAGCAGACGTGCCAGATCAGCAGCGGTGGCCTGTGAGTCGACCAGCACCATGGTGGCACGGCGTAGTGCATGGGGCACGGCACGGGTCAGGTAACGGCGCAACCCCGCCTCTGCACACTCAGGATGGACCAGAAAGGTGAGATCATGGACGGTCAGCAGGGTACGGGCCGCTGTTGGTGGCAACACAAAATCGGGGGCGTGGAGGATATCAAATGCACCGGCCAGTAGCTCAGCACGCAAAGGCAGGCGCAGGCGCTGCCAGAGGATCGTCA
>CAIWUD010000525.1 GCA_903915775.1 uncultured Chloroflexota bacterium
CCGTATGGGCAACCCCCCGTGGTTGCCCTCCCGTTGGCTTACCCCAACGGTGAACGGGTACGACGCGATGAAGCTACTTGCATCGCACAAAGCGCTCATGCGCCGAACCGCTGTTCCGGCCCTCGACGCTTCTCTGCGCCCACCTACACCCGCACGAACGCCGACATAATGACGATATCGTGCAGGTTGCCGTCGCGATCGATCGCGTGGCGCGCTAACTGCCCTTCGACGGCAAAGCCGAGGCGGCTGAAGATAGCCTGCCCAGCAGTCAACGCTGCAAGCATGTCTACCGTCACCTTGGTTGCGCCAAGATCACGTGCCGCATCAACAATCGCCTGGGCAAGGTGCATCCCCAGACCGCTCCGGCGGTAACTGGGTTGGACAATCAGCCTGATGTTGGCTACGTGGTTCGACCAACCTGGCATGCGCAGCGCGGCAGTATAGCCGACAATCTCGCCACTGTCCGTTGCGGCAACGATCTGTCGCCAGTTCTCTGCATATGAAGCGTTGGCAAGTCGAGCGATGATCTCCGGGTGGGTGAAGTCATCCTCAAGGTACAGGAGGTCGTTCTTGGGCAGCGAGAGACCAAATGTCGCAAGCGCACTACGGTCATGCTCGCTGAGGTTCCGAACCGTCACCGTGCGCCCATCTTTGAGCGCGATGCTCCCGCTCGCCTCGATGCGCTGGGCCATCCTACCTACCTCCTTGTACATCTGAGATCTTGCATGCTCATACGAGGTTCGTAACTGCCGTGTAGAGTCTGAGGGTACGTACGAAGGCCCGCTTCTGAAACACCCCTGAGACTACTTAACTATAGTACCAGAAGTTACGCTCAAGTTACTCGAGTTGCAACCGCTCATCCTATTCTCTGGTAGGATCAGGGTGGGGTGAGTTTTTTGTGGAGGGCTGTGCCCTCTCTACTGCTCGTAAGCTGGTCGCTATAAATGCCCACCTC
Source organism: uncultured Chloroflexota bacterium (assembly GCA_903915775.1). Classification (GTDB taxonomy): domain Bacteria; phylum Chloroflexota; class Chloroflexia; order Chloroflexales; family Chloroflexaceae; genus Viridilinea. Next base: position 956 of record CAIWUD010000525.1, read on the forward strand.
AGGTTGCGTGATATCACGTATGTGAGGCGATATCTTCACCCAGAAACTGTTCCGCAGGCTACAGACTTTAAGGATAGGCCCCTCCCAGGAAACCTGTTGGCCTGCGGTGTGAGTGTACGGTGCAACCCCATGGACGTCTGGTATAATTCGTGGCGATTCCGAGTGGCAATCTTCTAGCAAATGTTCAGTTGCGGAGCAGATGCGACTGAGAAGGAGGTCGATTCATGGGTGGTCAGCGTGAGGTTGTGATCCTCAGCGGGGTACGCACGGCGGTAGGAACATTTGGCGGAAGCCTCAAAGATCAGCCGCCCTCCGAGCTCGCTGCACAGGTTGTGCGCGAGGCTATTGCCCGCGCCGGAGTTGAGGCGCACGAGATTGAGCATGTCGTCTTTGGCCACGTGATCAATACCGAGCCACACGACATGTATCTCGCACGCGTTGCCACGGTCAAGGGTGGGATCCCCGTTGAGACTCCTGCGCTGACGCTCAACCGGCTCTGCGGCAGCGGCCTGCAGGCAATTGTCTCTGCAGCCCAGACTATCCTCGTCGGCGATACCGATGCCGCAATTGGCGGCGGCGCCGAGGTGATGAGCCGCGGACCCTATAGCGTTCCAGCCATGCGCTGGGGTGCACGCATGAACGATGCGAAGATGGTCGATATGATGGTTGGTGCCCTCTCCGACCCCTTTGACGATTGCCATATGGGCATCACTGCGGAGAATGTTGCTGCCAAATGGGGGGTCAGCCGCGGCGACCAGGACGCCCTGGCGGTCCTGAGCCATCAACGCGCTGTCGCAGCGATCGCCGACGGTCGCTTTGCGAGCCAGATCATGCCGATCGAGTTGAAGGTGAAGGGTGGTACCCAACTCTTTGCGACAGACGAGAATGTGCGCGCTGATGCCAGCATCGAAAAGATGGCCAAGTTGCGACCGGTCTTCCAGAAGGATGGGAGCGTGACTGCCGGGAATGCCTCCAGTATCAATGATGCCGCTGCCGCAGTCGTGCTCATGGAGCGTGGTGTTGCCGAGCGCCGCGGCTACAAGCCGATGGCACGCCTGGTTGGGTATGCCCATGCCGGTGTTGAGCCAAAGTATATGGGCATTGGCCCGGTTCCTGCGGTCAAACGCCTCCTCGAGCGGACAGGTATCCGCCTTGAGGAGATCGACCTCTTTGAAGTGAATGAGGCCTTCGCTGCTCAGGCTATCGCTGTAGCCCGCGACCTGGATCTGCCGGAGGCGAAGACGAATCCGAATGGGAGTGGTATCTCCCTCGGCCATCCAATCGGTGCTACGGGCTGTATCCTGACCGTCAAGGCCATCCACGAACTGCAGCGTACAGGGGGTCGTTACGCCCTCGTGACGATGTGCATTGGTGGTGGGCAGGGAATCGCTGCGATCTTCGAGCGTCTGTAAAAGCATGTGGAGGAGAACCCCATGGGCAAACTGGACGGACAGATGGCGATTGTAACCGGGGCTGGTCGTGGTATCGGCAAGGCAATTGCCCTGATGCTGGGCGCTGAGGGTGCAAAGGTCGCGGTGAACTACAATAGTAGCTCCGGCCCTGCCGATGAGGTTGTGGCGCAGATCAATGCGATGTGGCGTGATCGTGCTGATGCGCCCGATGTTGAAGAGGAGCGTGCTTTTGCCATTCAGGCAAACGTGAGCGACGCTACTCAGGCGCGAGCCATGGTGCGTAGCGTCTACGAGCGCTGGGGGCGGATCGATATTCTGGTGAATAACGCCGGGATTACCCGCGACCGCTCCATTCGTAAGATGACCGATGAGGATTGGCTTGAGGTTATTCAGACCAATCTGAACGCGGTCTTCTTCTGCACGACGGCGGCCATGCAGCCCATGATCGAGCAGAAGTATGGGCGCATTATCAACATTAGCTCGGTGAATGGCCAGACGTCGGCCTTTGGCCAGGCGAACTATGGTGCCAGTAAGGGTGGGATCATTGCGTTCACCAAGACCGTCGCCCTGGAACTGGCACGTTACAACATCACCGTCAATGTGGTCGCCCCTGGTTTTACCCTCACCGATATGTTTGCCAAGGTGCCTGATACCATCCAAGAGCAGATCAAGTCGCGCATTCCCCTTGGACGCTTCGGTAAGCCCGAGGAGATTGCAAAGGCGGTGCTCTTCCTTGCCGCTGATGCGGACTATGTAACCGGTGCCCAGATCAATGTGAACGGTGGCACCTATATGTGATAGAGTCCGCACTGGAGGTGGAGGGCACTGCCCTCCACGCTACTGCGTATCACGATCCCCCTGCTCCTTACCCTCGCTCGAATAGCCCTCCCACGCCTGGAGCATCTCTCGATGCATCCGCTGCTGGATCTTGATGGCGTCGGCGATGGCTTGCTCGGTTGAGTTGCGCAGACTGCGGCTGTAGTCCCAGTTGCGCAGTACCACATCAAAGGCGAGATCGCTGCTCGCCATCATCAGCTCGTTCCAAGCACGGACCGACTGGAGCATGGCGTCGGTTGTACCACTGTAGTGCTGGCGTACCTGCTGCTGCAGTTGCCGAAGTTCGTCATCAGTCATAGGACTCCTCTGGCAGGCTCAATGTAAGCTGTACCAGCCTGGCCGTCGCCTTCCGTGAGATAGTCAAGTCGGTTTGAAGCATGCCTGCGGTGGCTTGGTTCATATGGTAGCACGAGCAGTTACAGACCAGTTCGGGGGTGATGATAATCTCCTCCTCACGCGGTTAGCGCCTCCACCTCAGCAGGCACGCTTGCTCCGGCGTATTCGCGTCGAGACTCGGCTGGCTGCGGCCCTCGACCACCCCCTCTGTCTCGTTGTTGCTCCTGCTGGTTCGGGTAAAACGACGGCGCTGGCCTCACTGGCTGCCCATGGTGGTTGGCCTGTGGCCTGGTGTAGGGCTCACGCCGATGATAACCCGGCTCTCCTCCTCCGCCACCTGACGGCCGCGTTTCGCCCCATTGTCGAGCTTGATGAGCGCCGCATCTTTGCCGTACGTTCTCAGGACACCGATCGGGCGGTTGCCCTGGCCCTTGAGACCCTGGTGAACGAACTAGCCGCGACGCTCGATGATGATACCCTCCTGGTGATCGACGATTACCAGGCGATCGATGCTCGCCCCGAGCTCCGTCTACTGCTGGATCAACTGTTCATGATCTTGCCGCTGCGCCTCCACGTAGCGCTACTCAGTCGGCTCCAACCCCTGCTCACGCGTGTTGAAACCGCACGGGTGCGCGGGGAACTGCTCCTGATCCATGCCGATCAGCTCGCCTTTGATCTGGATGAGGCCCGTGCCCTCTGGCAACTCGCCGATCATCCCCCGCCCGCAACCCTGGACACCCTGGTGCGTACCACCCGTGGTTGGGCGATCGCGATGCAAGTGGCTCTCGGTGCTGCAGACTGGCATGCCGTCCTCGGGCTCCACGGCCCTGCGCCATTCGATGCCTACCTCTCCGCTCAACTCCTCGACCCGCTTCCCACAGAGCTACGCCACTTCTTGTTGGCTAACGCTGGGCTGCGCCGTTTGCACCCAGAGCTCTGCGCGCTCCTCGCTGACACCGCCACAGCCGAGGCGCTGTTGGCTGAGTTGGAGCGTCGCTCCCTCTGTGTGGAACGGGATAGTGACGGCCTCCTCCTGATCCAACCGGTGATGCAAGCGTTTCTCGAACGGCATGCCCGCGCTGAGTTACCACACTGGTCACTCTTGCAGCAGCGCGCAGCTCGCTTCTATCAGCAACGGGGTGATGGAGAGGGGTTGATCTCCCATCTCCTCCTTGCAGGTGATGATCGGGCCGCTGCGGATAGGCTCATCGAGTATACGCCCGAGCTGCTCGCTTCCGGTCGGGCTGCACAGCTACTCGCCTGGACCTACCGCCTTGCACCGCTTGCTCCCACACTGCCGCGCCTCTACGAGACGCAGGCTGCGGCGCTGCGGCGCCTCGGGCGGAGTGACGAGGCCCTGCGTAGCTATATGACTGCCGAGGCACGCTATGCAGCCACTGCCGATCGCGAAGGCCAGTTGCGCACGCTGCGCGGTCGTGCGGAGCTCTATCTCGATACGGTACAGCCCGCCCACGCAACCGATCTCCTCAAGCAGGCGTTGAAGCTCCTGCCCCCGGAGCGAACGGCCGAACGTGCCGAACTGGTGCGCATGCAGGCCGAGAACTGGGCCAATCGTGGCCGCGCTGATGTGGCGCTGCTCCTCGAGGGCGCAGCACACCGCCTACTTGGCCAGGATAGTAGCCCAACGGGGAGGTCCGAAGTCGATGCACCGCAGATCGTACCAACCCCCCTCCCACCGCGGCTGCTCCTGCGCGCCGGCCGGCTCAATGAGGCCCGTCAGCAGCTTGAGGCAGAGATTCGGGCGGACAGTAGCCGTTCTGGGGGGGGACACCTGGGGGGGCACCGCGAGCCGTTGCTCCTGCTGGCCCTTATCTACGCCATGCTCGGGAATGGTGCGCGGGCATTGGCTATGGCCCGGCGTGGTCTGGTTGAGGCGCAGCAGGCTGCAACCCCACTAACCGAGGCGATTGCTGAGCTTCGGCTCGGCCATGCCTACCAGTTAGTAGCCCCAAACGATCTGGCACCGGTACTCCAGCGTTACACCAGAGCGGTGAGCCTTATTCAGGCGGTGGGGGTCAATCGCACCCGCGCTGAGGCTTCCATGGGCCTGACGCTCCTCTACGCTCACGCCGCCGATCTCGACCGTGCCGAGCGTGACGCCCACGAAGGTCTGCAGATTGCCACCGCTGCCGGTGATGAGTGGACTGCTGCCCTGATCCTGCTCGCCCTTGGTGGCGCTGCAGTAGCTGCAGGCGATCGACGGGCCAGTGAGTGGCTTGAACAGGCCCGTCAGCGTTTTGCCCGCGGTGGCGACAGTTACGGATTGGCCCTCACCAGACTCTGGCGTGCGATCGCTGCCCTCCAGACGGCGAGCCCGAGTGTTGATAGTGAGCTTGAACAGCTCTTCAGTGCCGTGGCTACCCATGGCTATCGTGGCGTGCTCATTGCTCCAAGCCTGTTCGGGCCACGGGACATGGCGCTGCTTGTGCCGCTGCTGCTCCGCGGACGCACCCTCGTCCCCCACGCCGAGTTGGCTCAAGCGCTGCTCCGCCAGGGTTTTCCTACCATTGCTGCCGATGATACGGTTGAGGAGTACCACCCTGGCTATACGCTGCGCATCCAGTTGTTTGCTACCTTTCGGGTCTGGCGCGGCCCGCGGGAGATTCACGCCCGCGAGTGGCAGCGCGAAAAGGCCCGTCAACTCTTTCAACTGCTGATCACCCACCGTGGGCAGTGGGTTCAGCGTGAGCA
>CAIWUD010000526.1 GCA_903915775.1 uncultured Chloroflexota bacterium
CGACTATCTCCTCGGCTCAGTCCTCAGTGGTGGCGGTGGCAACCCACCGTCAAACGATCCAGCTTCGTGGGCGCAGATGGTGCGCCAGTTCCAGGAGGCTGCACTGCGCACCCGTCTTGCCATCCCACTGCTCTACGGCGTCGATGCGGTGCATGGGCACAATAATCTCCGTGGATCGACGATCTTCCCCCACAACATCGGTCTGGGAGCTGCGGGTGACCCCAACCTTGTGACTCGGATTGCCCAAGTGACAGCGCGGGAACTGCTTGCGACGAATGTGCACTGGAACTTTGCGCCTGCCGTTAGCGTCCCCCAGGATATTCGCTGGGGGCGCACCTACGAGGGCTTCAGTGAGGATCCGGCCCTCGTCGCACGACTGGGGGCTGCGTACGTGCGCGGTCTCCACGGTAGTCACTCGACAACCCAACGTCCCGTTCTGGCTTCAGTCAAACACTTTGTGGGTGATGGTGGGACAAGCTGGGGCAGTACGCAGCGCTACGCCTGGATCCCGGAGATCTGGCAGAGCAACGATGCAACCCGCTGGCAACTCGACCAGGGCGATACCCGTGTTGATGAGCCGACGCTCCGCTCCCTCCATCTCTCCCCCTACGTGGCTGCCATCGCTGCAGGTGCACGGAACATCATGGTCTCCTACAACAGCTGGAACGGCGTCAAGCTCCATCGTCACCGCTACCTGCTCACCGATCTACTGAAGGGCGAGCTTGGCTTTGACGGCTTCCTCGTCTCCGACTGGATGGCCCTCGTGCAACTCGATCCCGACCCGCTGCAGGCCCTCGCCCTCGCGCTCAATGCTGGCCTGGACATGGTGATGATCCCCTTCGACTATCGCGCCTTCATCACCCAGGTGACCCACGCCGTCGAAACGGGGCTCGTGCCGATGGCGCGCATCGATGATGCCGTACGCCGAATCTTGCGCGTCAAATGGGAATTGGGCCTCTTCACCCAGCCCTTTGGCGACGAGACGCTGCTGAGCACGGTCGGCTCCGCGGCGCACCGGCAAGTCGCTCGTGAGGCGGTACGTAAGTCACTCGTACTCCTCAAGAATGAGGGGGGCGTGCTGCCCCTGGCTCCTACCGTACCCCATATCCTTGTTGCTGGGGGCGCTGCTGATGATCTTGGTGTGCAGTGTGGGGGCTGGACCATCGAGTGGCAGGGCGGTCGTGGTTCGATTACGACTGGCACCACCTTGCTGGCCGCACTACGCCAGGAGGCCCCCAATGGCAGCCTGATCGACTACCAGCCCGAGGGGCAGTTCGCCGAGGGGGTACATGCTCCGGTTGCCCTGGTGGTGCTCGGCGAAGCACCCTACGCCGAGGGTGAGGGCGATCGCGCCGATCTGAGCCTTTCCACCGATGATATTGCCCTTGTCGAGCGTGTACGCGGCCATTGTGAACGGCTCGTCGTCCTACTCTATAGCGGACGACCACTACTGATCGACCCCATCCTGCCCCTCTGCGATGCCCTAGTTGCCGCCTGGCTTCCCGGTACGGAGGGGGCTGGCGTGGTTGATCTCCTCTTTGGAGCGGCCCCCTTCACCGGAACGCTTCCCTATACCTGGCCACAGGGTGCCGAACCGAATCCCCTCTTCCCCAGGGGCTACGGTCTGACGTAGTACATCCCGGGGCTTTTCGCCCCCGTACGGGCAGCCCCCCGTGGTTACCCAGCCCTGGTGGGATTGCTCCTCTATCGCACAAGCAGATCAAGCTGGTTTGCGCCCCAACTCCTGACGGATCAAGATCGTATAGACGATAGCCAGCAGGATGGCGAAACTGAGCCACTGGAGGGCATACCCCTGATGGGGCCCTTCATCCTGAAGACGCGGATCAAACGGTCGTGGTAGTGGAGCATCACCAGGGGCGGGGAGTGCCTCCACATAGATGGGGAGCAGTGGTGCACTCACTTGGGCCTGGATAGCGGCAATATCGGCACGGATCCAGGCGTGAATTGTTGTTTCGCCCGGGAGCGGTAGATCGTACGGGGCGAGCAGAGTAGCGGGGCGCGACTGGCCCAGCCGAGCAATGCCCTCCAGAGTCACTTCACGGGATACCGCATAGGCAGCCAGGCTCTCAGGGCTCTGCTGGCTTGCGGGCAACCAGCCCCGATCCACCAGGAGCGCCTGATCCGAGCCACGCAGCCGTAGTGGCGTCAGGAGGTGCACGCCGTCCACGCCACTGGCAGAACGCCGACCGCGGAGAACGACACTCTCTTCGTTGAGCCAAGTACCGACCAGACGCACCTTGCGCCCAACGAGGGTGGTGGGATCGATCGAGTCGGCGTTGATGAGGGGCAGCGCAGGCTGCTCAAGAGCTGCAAGCCGTGCAGCATTGGTAGCACGGCGATCCTCTAGCCGCGCTACCTGCCAAAAAGCGAGACCTATCATTGTACTAAAGATGACGAGTGCAAAGCTGTGCTTGATGAGCCAGCTTCTGCTGAGGAGATGGTGTGTAGGCATAAGGGTGTTATTGGTGATAGACGGGGCGTACGAGCCCACGTAGTGCCAGAGTATGGTAGCATAGAGATCGGCAGGGCGGCACGCTTCTGGAGATGTCGCACCAGCACCAGGAGATTCGTATGCAGGTTAATCCCGGGATCTTCAAAGCCTACGATATTCGAGGTATCTACCCCACCGAACTGAATGAGGAGGCGGCCTACCTGATCGGTCGTGCGTTTGTAACCTTCCTCGGCGTGCAGTGCGTGCTCGTTGGGCGCGACATGCGCACCTCCAGCCCCGCAATCTTCGCCGCAGTCACCCGTGGCATTACCGATCAGGGTGCCGATGTGATCGACATTGGCATGGTAAGCACCGACCAGTACTACTACGCCTGCGCAACCCTCGAGTTGCCCGGGATGATGGTAACTGCTTCACACAACCCCAAGCAGTATAGCGGTTTCAAAATGGTGCGCCAGATGCCCTACCTCCTGAGCGGTGATGAGGGCATTCAGGATCTGCGCCACCTCGTCGAGCAGGAGAACTTTAGCACACCAAACCGTAAGGGGGTGATCACGCCCCGTGACATGAGCGAGCAGTTCCTCCAGCAGCAACTCTCCCTGATCGATGTGGCAGCCCTTCAGCAGCGCGCCGATCAGGGGCGGCCACTGCGCGTTATCGCCGACACCGGCAACGGCATGGTTGGTCCATCACTCCAGGCCCTCTACAGCCGGCTCCCGATCAGCTTCGAGGGCATGTACCTAGATCCGGATGGCAATCTACCCAACCACGGACTCGACCCGCTCCAGCCAGAGAATCGCGCCGAGCTCCAGGCGCGTGTGGTTGCCGAGGGCTTCGATATCGGCTTCCTCTTCGACGGCGATGGTGATCGCTTCTTCGCCGTTGACGATCGCGGTAGCTTCATCTCGGGCGACTTCCTGACTGCAATCATGGGCCAGTACATGCTCGAGCGCTACCCAGGGGCGAAGATCCTCTACGATGTGCGCACCTCCTGGGCCGTGCCTGATCTGATCAGAGCCCACGGCGGTACCCCCCTCATGGAGCGCGTGGGCCACGCCTTCATCAAACGGCGCATGGCCGCCGAGGACGCGGTCTTCGCCGGCGAGGTGACCGGCCACTACTACTTCAAAGATTTCTACTACGCCGACTCGGGGATCCTGCCCTCCCTGCTCCTGATGGAGCTCCTGGCACGTCAAGACGTCAAGCTGAGCGATCTGCTCAAAGAGCTAGAGGCAAAATACTTCATCTCGGGCGAGATCAACTCCAAGGTCGCCGATGTGAAGGGACGCCTTGCCGCTCTGGCCGAGCGCTATGCTGATGGCGCGATCGAACGCATGGATGGCGTCTCAGTGAGCTACGACCGTTGGCACTTCAACGTCCGCGGCTCTAACACTGAACCCTTGATCCGCCTCAATCTCGAATCGATCGCTTCGCCCGAAGAGATGGCGGCAAAACGTGATGAGGTTCTGGCGATCATTCGTGGGTAGGCTCAGGGCTTACACAGGAGGTGTGGAGGGCTTCCCCTCCACACCTCTCACTGGTGGCGCCAGACCATCATACTGGCGCAGCCGAGACTGAAACAGCCCTAAGCCGGAGTCGCAACCATCGGCCCAGGCCCAGGACGCCAAGTGAGGCCGCTACGCCCCACCATCAGGCTCCCACCAAGGGCGAAGAGGAAGCTGGCGAGGTAGATGAGCCAGCCGATCGCGGGGATAAAGCTGAGAAGGACAATCAGGGCCACGCCGAGCAGCAGGGCTACCATCCGGCTGACCGGACGGTCCGTGGCTCTGAAGATCGTCTGGCCAAGCCAGAGCCCCGTGATCAGCGGGCTCAGCGTCCAGGTGAGCACGAGCGCTGCAGTGAGGAAAAGCATGAGCATGATCCCAGGCAGCCACCCCCAGAAGAAGATTACCGCGGCGATAATCAGCCCTGAGACGATCGGTACAATGAAGAGCAGCAGGCTAGCTACCAGACCCCAGAGCAGTGCTCGTCCGGGGTGCTCCGTAATCGCATCAGCTGGTCGCTCCAGAATCCGCGGGCTGAAGCGGAGTAGGAGCCAACCAAGGAGCAGACATCCCGCAAGGATCAGGAGCAGGCGCACCGCGTAGTCGAGCAGCGTCGGACCAGGGCTGACCTCCGGGATTGGCTGTGGTTCGAAGCGCACACTATCCGCCACCTGCGACGGTACGTTCATCTCAGCCGGTGTGCTGTAGGTGAGTTGGCCAGCAACTCGTGCCGTATCCACCAACTCCAAGCGGTCGGCAATCAGCCGTGCATCGCCTGCAACTGAGCCACGAAGATCCATGAGGTTGGTACCTACCAGGAGATCCTCGGCAATTGCACCAGCCAACATCACACTGCCAGCCCCAATGATCGTATCGCCCCCAATCGTAGCATCACGCCCGATCTCGACACCCTGTTGGATCGAACGACCATCAAACGATGCAAACCCCGCACTACCCTGGCCACCGGCCGCCCCAGCCAGCAGCATGTCGCCAATCTGGCCATTGATGATTAGGCCAGCACTGAGGGTGCGCAGATCGTCGGCCACGCTACCATTGACGCGCACCTCGGCCGCCAGCGCCAGGAGATCACCCTCGACAGTTCCATTGATCTCGACGAAGCCACCAACAGCCAACAGATCGCCGCGCACTGTCCCATCAATGTAGATCTCTTGTGCCGTGACGATCAGGTCATCGTCAACCTCTTGACCGGCCTCAAGCCGGTACACCTCCGTATCAACGATCTCTGCCGCCTGGGCCGGTATCACGATCAGGAGAGCCGCAAGCACGGTGATGACCGTCAAACGCCAGAGCCATGCCTTGCTACGCATAGGAAGCCTCCTTTGCGAATGGCGTGGCCGTGTGCGGTTACGGGAGCTCAATGCGGCCGGTTCGCCGTGCCTCTAGTATAACGCGGCACGGGAGAGTTCCGCGTTGCAGCATGGTTCAGAATCGGCTATTTGAGCGTGAGGGATGCTCCGATGTCGGCTGCACCGACGCGACACGCTAGCGCCACCGGGGCTGGGTTGGGTCTTTTTGTCGAGGGCTTCGACGTCCACACCTCCCGTGTGTTGAGCCATGCCTTACCCCAACCTGGGATCACCAAGCGCCTGCTCGGTGACGTTGGGATCAGAGGAGCCCTACAGCGACGAGAGCCAAGATGAGCAGACCTGCAAGGATACGGTAGATGCCAAAGGCTTTGAAGCTGTGGCCCGCGATGTAGCGGAGTAGCCAGCCAATGGTCAGATAGCCCACCATCATCGCGACAACTGCGCCCAGGATGAGTCGCCCCCAGTCGGACGGCTGAATCTGATCCAGGCTGCCTAGGAGATCCACAAGCGTGGTTGCACCGAGGATGGGGATGGAGAGGTAGAACGAGAAGGCTGTGGCCGTTCGCCGATCAAGCCCGGCAAGCAGACCACCTACTATCGACGATCCTGAGCGTGACATGCCAGGGATAAGGGCAAAGACCTGGGCGATACCCACCCAGAAGGCCTGAAGCAGACTGATCCGCCCTAGTGCGCTCGTTGGTGCAGCACGCATAGGCAGACGCTCGATCGCCAGCAGGATGATCCCACCTACGATTAGGGCTGAGGCGATGACTGCCGGGGTCTCGAAGAGCACCGTTTTGATGAAGTCACGGGCGAGGAGTCCAATCAGTGCAGCCGGTAGAGAGGCGATCACCACGCCGAGCCAGAGGCGCCTGGCTTCCAACTGGCTGCTCTGCGTGCCAAACCCGAGGAGCGCACGAGCTTGGCCGAGGAGATCCTCGAAGTAGAAGGCGATCACCGCAACAACCGTGCCAATCTGGATGAAGATTTCGAAGGTGCCACCAATGCTGCCCCCGTAGTTGAGAAGCTGCGAGGTAATCAGGAGATGGCCGGTCGAGGAGATGGGTAGCCACTCGGTGATCCCCTGTACTACCCCTAGTACAACGACCTTCCACCACTCGGGATCAACTGGTACCGTGATGACCAGCGCCACAACCAGTACGATAACGGCGATGAGGCTCAGTACGAGGCGTGGTAAGTTCATCCCCACAATTGGGGTCGATTTCTGCATGCGCTACTCCACCTGCTGCCGCTGCCCGCGGCGATAGTGCGAGGAGTGAGAACTCCTCACCCCCCGATCACCCCGGCGCGCTTGAGCATCCCCAGTGCGTCGTCGAACGCTGCCGCCGTAGCCTCCACCTCAAGCTGCGTATGGCTCGCGCTGACAAAGGCGCTCCGTCCACGCATAAAGTCGATCCCAGCCAGTTGCAGCGCCATGCGCACGCTCTGGGTGAGTGCGGGATCGCCACCTGTCTTGATCCGAGCTAGTGGTGCACGAACGGGAGCCTGTCCAGGCACTACTTCGACACTGGGATCGACGAAGAGGTGAATGATCGACCCATCACCATAGGCGGTCCACCCACGAGCGTCGTGGTCGCAGATGATACGATTCATTGCCGCGAGCAGATCGCGGCCTGCCATAGTAGCCTGAGCAACAGGCGTACCAGTAGCAACCAGTTCGAGACATGCGACCCCAGCCGCAGCGGCAAGTGGATTCGCGTTGTAGGTACCCTGATGGCGGATACGCCCGCGGACACCTTCACCAGTTGCCCCCTCAGCCAAGCGCCGCATGATCGGCTCACGGCCGGCAACTGCACCGCCAGAAAGCCCACCAGCCAGAATCTTGGCCAGACAGGTGAGATCGGCACTGATACCGGCACGAGCCTGGGCACCACCAGGGCTCAGACGAAAGCCCGTCACGACCTCATCACAGATCAGTAAGACG
>CAIWUD010000527.1 GCA_903915775.1 uncultured Chloroflexota bacterium
CTCGAACAGGAAGGCTTGGTCGTCTCGTTCCCCTACCGGGCTACCGAGGTGATTGGCGTCTCGCACGAGGAGGTGCGCGAGGTTCTTATCCCGATCCGGCTCAACCTGGAGCGTTTTGCTTTCCGACATGCCCTTCCGATACTCCAGACCGACGACTTTACCGCCCTTGATGGTTTCGTACAGACGATGCACCAGGAAGCACTGGTGGGCGAGTTGGGTCGTATCGTTGAGGCTGACGTCCGCTTCCACGAACTGGTGCTTGACCGGTCGCGTCAAATCCACTGCCTCCAGATCTGGCGTGCGATTTTGCCACGGGTACGGGCCTACTTCTATCGCTGTGGTCCGCGGCATGCCTCACTCTCTGCGATTGCCGATGAGCATCGCGAACTGCTTGGCGCAATGGTAACTCGTGACATCGCCCGTGTCCTACCCATCCTTGACGAACACATCCTCGTCGATAAGCTTCTAGATCTCTCAGTAACGGGCGGGGAAAACCCTCTCATTAGTCGAACGAAAAGTATCGTTGAGGGGTAAACGCGAACTCCTCCTCCTACAGCTACCCCTTTTCAGGTGTGGTTCAGTTTTGGTAGCGCTAGCGTGACTGTCTGGCGCCACCTAAGCTGGGTTTGGGTCTTCTGAGGGTCGCTCTCCACACCCTCCCGCGAGATGACCGGGTTCGTTTGAAGCGTGCTCTTGGAACAATAGTTGCATATTTTGCTGTGTGGGTAAAGGTAGATTGTCAACAATCAACAAAAACCAATTGACAATGTGTGGAGCATGTGCTAGAGTATGCTTACCCAGTGGTGCTATTGAAGGGTCAGGCATGTTGCAAATTTGGCTGCACCGACTTTACGGTCTGGTGAAGTCAAGGTTTGGGTCAGGGCTTTTTGCGGAGGGATTCGCCGGCGCGGTTTGTGTCGGCTTAACGCTGCCGCAGACAGGGTTAGGGTGGGATCCTTTGCGATGGCTCCCTACCCTAACGAGAGAAGACCAACGGTGGTTTTGGTGTAGTTAGAATTGACCCACCCCCAATCCTCTGGAGTGGTTGTGCTGCAGCTAGATGAACAACTCATCGGGTCGTTGCGAACCCTCCTCGACGGGTTGCGCTACGATGCCGTTCAGCGTAGCCTACGATCAAGCTACTTCACCTGGCCCTTTCCACAGCCTGATGACTTTCGCCGCACCCTCCGCACGCTCCCCGAGCGTCAGCGTCTTGCCTACGAGCTCTTCATGCTTGGAGATTCCGTTTGCCCCCAACTTCTGACCCATGCGTGGGGAACCGAAACCGTTACAGCTCTCGAGCAGCTCGGCCTCCTCGATCGACGGCCAGGTGGACAGCTTGGCACTACTGGCTATGCTATCGTGTCGTTTATGGGGCGCTACTTCGTCGTCTCACTCAACCCTTACTTCCCTGATAGTCGCGATCCTGATACGCCCATCTACATTGGCCCAGATTCACTCACCCTTGCTGCGGCGGTCCTGAGCCTATCACCTGCACCCTCTGTTCTCGATCTCTGTAGTGGCAGCGGTATTCAGGCTATCCTCGCTGCGTCTGGCGCTCAGCAGGTCGTCGCCGTTGAGCGTGATCCTCACGCAGCACAGGTGGCTCGCTGCAACGTACTGCTGAATGGGGTTGCGGATCGAGTAGTAGTGCATAGCGGTGATCTGTATGCGACAGTTCCAGAGGATTCCTATGATCTGATCATCGCTAACCCCCCGTTTTTACCTGTGCCCGATGGTGTCCATTTCCCTGCCTGTGGCCACGGTGGTGGTGATGGACTCAGCCTGTTACGTCCACTGCTCGACGGACTGCCGATGCGTTTGGGCGCTACTGGTTGTGCGCTCATATATGCTGAGGGTCCAGGGGATGCGCAGAAGCCTTTGGTTATGCAACTGCTGGAAGGTATGGCCCTCTCCTATCAGGTAGACGTGACTCTACAGATAACCTATAGGCTTTCAGTCGAGCACTCCATGATCCTGCGGGCAGTCTATCTGCAGCGGCTGCGCCCCCACGCTATGGGTGA
>CAIWUD010000528.1 GCA_903915775.1 uncultured Chloroflexota bacterium
ATTTGACTTAATTGCAATAAAGCTTGACTTTTCATTTCGTCATTATATGTATATCCTCTCCAATTGCTGCGAGTAGCATATCGTTCGCATAGTTTCATGAACATAATGGCAAGTTTATTTGTCATTTTGCCATGGGTCGGCTAAGTGTCTAGATTCCTGGGTCCACTATAGGGAGCCACTGGAGTCGCAGCGCAAGGGTATAGCAGAGACCGCGGCGGTGGCGCGTGTCGGGAATGCTCTGAATGTGGTGATAGTCGAGGGTGACCGAGCACCCCCTGCGCCCGGCCATCCTGTGGCGCAAAGGGTCGTACGGCACCCAATTACTGACCTTCGAGACCGTGGGTGGCCATGGGCGGATCGAAACCTGCACGGCGTGTGTGATCAGCGATCCAGACGTGATCGCGTAGCTAAACCCTAGCGACCGGTGGCACGAGCTGGCTCGTGTCGCGCTGGCGGAAGCGTACCGCTAATGGCCGCACGACCACCGCTCCTATCTGCGGAACCAGGTGCATCCATCGCACGAGGTGCATACGCTGGTGGGTGGTCACTGGGGTAGCGAAACCCGCGTCTGTTGGGTGCTCGATCTCATCGTTCAGGGGGGTGCGAGTTGCATTCGAACGGGCGATGCGCCGCAGAATATGGGCGTTGTGCGCCATATCGCGCCCAATCTCTTGCGCCAGGAACCGAGCAAAAGCAGCTTGAAGACCAAACGCTTTCGGGCCGTACTCAATGACGCCTACCTGGAACGCGTGCTCGGACTACAAGATGCAATCGTCCTATCCGCACCACCGGGTGTAAGCATGAATTGACAGGAAGTTGAGCGCTCCGTCCAAAGCGGGTACGATTTGGTTACCACAACAAGTCGTACCATCGTGGAGGAGCGCATGACGAATCGTACCACAGCGACCGACCGGAACGCGGCCTTGGTGCAGCAGATGACCGAGCAGATGGCCACCCTGGCGCGCACGCTGAGCGCGTGGGTGCAGGCTGAGCCCCGACCGTTGCAGGAACGGGAAGCGCAGGTGGTGCGCGTGCTGCACGACCTGGGCAGCACGCTGCTGACCGCGCTGCTGCCACTTGCCGCACCGGTTCGTCCGGAACCCGACCTGCCGTGTGGGTGTGGTCAGATCGCCCGCTATGTTCGCGTGCGACCGGCCACGGTCACGACCGTCCTGGGACGGGTGACGCTGAACCGCGCGATCTATCACTGTCACTGCTGTGGCGCGTACGCCGCGCCGCTCGACCAGCAGTTGCAGATTGCCGCCGGGGGCCTCAGCCTGGGTCTCCAGGAACTGCTCGCGTTGCTGGGCGCGACGCAGGACTCGTTTGCCCAGGCGGCCGCCGTCGTTGAACGGCTGTGCCTGGTGCAGATCTGTCCCAATAGCGTCCGGGCCGCGACCGAAGATATCGGCGCGGTGCTCACTGACCACGAACGCGCCGTGGTGACCACGGCGCAGACGGACGGCTCCAGTCCACCGGCAGCGGTCGCGGCACCGCCGCGCGTGTACCTCAGCATGGACGGGGTCGTGACGCACGTCCACGATGCCGGGTGGAAGGAGATCAAGGTCGGCTGCGTGTACACCACACGAACGCGCATCCCGCGCCAGCGACCGGAGACGCTCGTCATCCAGGCCGAACAGCAGAGCTATCTCGCTGCGCTGACCGATGCCGAGACGTTCGGGTGGCGGCTCTGGGCGGAGGCGTGTCGACGGGGCGTGACCGACCAGACCGACCTGGTGGTCATCGGTGATGGAGCGCACTGGATCTGGAACCTTGCCGCCGAGCATTTTCCGCAGGCGACCCAGATTGTGGATTGGTATCACGCCAGTCAATATGTGTGGCGGGCGGCAAGCACCATCTTTGGCGAAACGAGCGACCTCCGGGTTCCATGGGCACGGCAGCACCTTGATAACCTGTGGGACGGACGGGTGGCGGAGGTGTTGGCGGCACTGGAGCCCTATCGCCCGAAGGGCGAGGGGGTTACGGATGCGTTGAGCTACTTCACTACCCATCAGGCGCGGATGGACTACCCTTCCTACCGCGCTCGTGGGTTGCAGGTGGGCAGTGGCACGGTGGAGAGCGCCTGTAAGCAACTGGTGAGTGCCCGGCTCAAGCTCGCCGGGATGATCTGGAACGTGCCAGAAGCCGAGGCGGTAGCCGTCGTCCGCGCCTGGCTGAAAAGCGGCCGCTGGGATGAAGCGATGCGCTTACGCCCGCCGCCTCAACGCACCTACCAGCGGCAGACAGTCGCCGCCGATGCCACTGTCGCGGTCGCCTGACAACTCATGCTCGCACCCCGCACCACCCTACTGATTGACAAATACCTATGCATATTTGTATAATGGTTGGGAACTAAATAAAAAAATAAATCAAAAACCTACACAGAAATCATCACCATATGTGTGGCATTGGTGGTATTAGTGGGCAATTCAACATCAACGATCTGCACGCAAGTCGGCTGGCCCTTGCCCACCGTGGTCCTGATGACTCTGGCTGGTTTGTTGAGCCGACCTACAACGTTGGCCTTACACATACGCGGCTCTCTATTCTCGACCTATCACCCCTCGGGCATCAACCCATGGTCAGCCCTGATGGGCGATTTGTGATCGTATTTAATGGTGAGATCTACAACTTTCGTGAGTTGCGCGCTGCACTTGAGGCAAGAGGAGTGCAGTTTCGAGGCAGTTCTGATACTGAGGTTCTCTTGCAGCTCTACATTGCAGAACGCGAAGACCCTGCGCGCATGCTGCGCTCTCTCAATGGTATCTTTGCCTTTGCTCTGTGGGATAGTAGTAAGCAAATGCTTCTCGTTGCTAGGGATGCCCTAGGGGTAAAACCGCTCTACTACTGTTCAGAAGGACAGAGTTTCGCGTTCGCGAGCGAAATCAAGGCGCTCTTGCCACTTATACAGCGACGTGGGCAGCTTGATCTAGTTGCAATTCACCACTATCTGAGCCTCCTCTGGTCTCCAGGAGAGCGTACGCCTTTGGAGGCGGTCAGGAAACTCGGCCCTGGTGAAGCACTCTGGGTTCAGGATGGTGCTATTGTGAACCGACTCACATGGTACCGGCTTCCAGTGTTTTGTCCACAGCCTCTCATACATGATGTACCTGAGGTTATTCAACAACTCACCACCAAGCTACGTCGGGCTGTCCATCGACAACTTGTCGCCGACGTTCCAGTGGGGGCGTTTCTCTCAGGCGGGCTTGACTCCAGCAGTGTGGTGGCCTTCGCTCGCGAGCAAAACGCTGACATACGTTGCTTCACCATCGACTCTGGTGGTGGTAACAGTGGTGAGGGCTTTGTTGATGACCTGCCCTATGCCCGCCGTGTAGCTAAACATCTGGGTGTATCGCTAGAGATTGTGCCGATCGACTCGGTGCGCATGGCCCAAGATCTGGAGGCTATGGTTGTCCAACTTGACGAACCGCTTGCCGATCCGGCGCCACTAAACGTACTCTACATTAGCCGTTTGGCGCGTGAACATGGGCTAAAAGTGTTACTCTCTGGTGCAGGGGGTGATGACCTCTTTACTGGTTATCGCCGCCACCGGGCGTTGATGTTAGATCGCCGGTGGAATTGGCTGCCGCAACCCGTACGTGCTATCGCAGAGCAGTTCGGTCAGATGCTTGATAACCGCCACGCATCTGCTCGTCGATTGCGTAAGTTGCTCGATGGCATAGCCCTCAGTGGAGATGATCATCTCGTCAACTTCTTCCTCTGGGCAAAGCGCAGCGACCTTCTTCAACTCTACACAGCAGACTTTCGGGCTGCTCTGGGTAGTGCTGCTGCTGAAGCCCCGATGCGCGCATTTCTCGCCGAGATGCCACCGACAGTGCATCCTCTCGAACGCATGTTGGCCCTGGAGCAGCGCTTCTTCCTGGCTGATCATAATCTTACCTATACCGATAAAATGTCGATGGTCGCAGGGGTTGAGGTTCGAGTTCCCTTTCTAGATCTTGATCTGGTTGAGTTTGCTTCACGCATCCCACCAGAGCTTAAACAGCGCGGTTCAGTTGGTAAATGGGTACTCAAAAAGGCCATGGAGCCCCTTCTTCCAAAGGATGTTATCTATCGGCCTAAGTCGGGTTTTGGGGCACCACTACGACGCTGGATGCGCGTCGAGTTGCGCCCAATGCTTGGTGATCTGCTTTCCGAAACAAGTCTGCGCCGTAGAGCTCTGTTTGATGCGGTCGCTGTTCATAAGCTCATCGCGGCAAACGATGTCGGGAAGGTTGACGCCAGCTATACGCTGCTGTCACTACTATGCATCGAAATCTGGTGTCGCCATTTCATAGACCAGCCATCGATACCAGTTTCCCGATCACCCGAGCAGGGTTCAGTTTCATCCGTATTAGCGTAACACTCCACCAGTATCAGGTCAGAGCTGAGGATGCTCCGCTACAAGCCTTGTTGGATTATAGAAGTGTATAGCCGCCCGTGCGCGAACTACTCATCTACCCCCTTGGTCTCACCTTCAGCCTATCCATTCTTGGGTTGCTGTTATGGCAGTTGAAGCGGCTGCGCCTTGCGCTCCTCCTAATCGCCTGTGCGCTGTCGTGGCTGCTGTGCTGGTCGCTGCCACCGGTCGCTCGTATGCTGCAGGCTTCGCTCGAACAGCGCTACCCCGCTGTACCAGTGGAGCAGATCCCAACCGCTGAGGTGATTGTGGTCTTCGGTGGGGTCATGGAGGCTGGTGATGCGAGCTACCCATACCCTGGGCTAACGGATGCAGCCGACCGCGCCTGGCACGCTGCGCGTCTCTACAGAGCGGGGAAAGCCCCCAAGATTCTTCTTTCGGGTGGCCTCGCGTCCAGCCGTACCGATGGGCCTACCGAAGCGGAACTGATGCGCCTCTTCCTCCTCGATCTCGGAGTGCCCGATGAAGCTATGATCCTGGAGACGAGAAGTCGAACCACTCGTGAGAACGCCCTCTACTGTGCAGCAATGGTACGCGATGCCGGCTGGTCATCAGTAATTCTTGTTACCTCGGCGCTGCATATGCCACGCTCCTGGCGCTCCTTCAAGCAGGCAGGGGTTGGGGCAATCCCCGTAGGCACTGATTATCAGACATGGCCAACCAGCTTTTCGTTATCCGACTGGCTGCCTAGTGCTGGCGCGTTG